>CAKVCH010000032.1 GCA_934725745.1 uncultured Clostridia bacterium
CTTAACGCACTATTCCTTTTTTTTCAAAAAGTATCAACTAAAGGCTAGCCATTTTAAAACTAACGGGATAAAAGAAAAAAGAATCTAACTAATTTTGGTTAGGTTCTTTTTTGTAATATCTAAAACTACGCACAAACAAAAACTAATGTTTTTCTAATATGTGACATCACAAATCGTCGTAATTTGCGCTATGAAATTGTTTGATAAACAAAAAGCAAAATCGCATATTTTTTTAAAATTTTTTCTACATTTCTTCTTCAAGATTCTTTTCTTCTAAGTCGACAAAACGCAAATAATTCGCTAATTTTTGTGAAGCGATTTCGGAGTCTTCCATTTTGCGTTTATAATCTTTATCTAGTTCTTCACGCTTTTCTTCATAGTCTTCTTTCAAGTCTTTTTGGACGCGTTCCTTAATTTTTTGAGATGCTGAGAGTTGTCTTGACAAACTTGTTCTATATTCTTCAAAAAGTTCAGGTCTGTTCTTCAACCTAAACGCCATCCAACTATAACTCAAATCTGTTTGGATGTTGTCGTCGGATGTCAATGAATGATACAAAATAAAATCATATTTATTAACATAAACATAGTCGTAAAAAACCTTTTTGCCGTCCCTATATCTTAGAGTCACTGGATACATATCAAAGAAAGGCTCGCCTGTTGTATCTGTTTTGTCCCAAGTTATGTTTTTACTTTTAAAAAATTCGTCCACTTCTTTTATCTTAATATCTTGGACAATTAGCGTCTTTTCAAATTCTGTCATCGTTTTCCCCCTGTGTTTAGTCAAAATGTTTTTATAATTGCCACATTTTTTATTATAAATATTTTATCACACTTTGGGCTCCTTGTCAATTTTGACTTTTTAGCATAGTCACATTATTTCTAGCAACCCGTCTTAAAAATTTTCACAAAATCCTTAACGACAGGTCAAACATAATTAAAGATTGTCCTATTACAGCGCACAAAACATCTCTTTTATTCACAATTTTGGTCTTTTTTGTGGATAGAAACATTGTTTTCGTCAATGTATTCGGCTAAAATTATGTTTTTTAGTTGCTTCTTGTTTGAAATTCCACAAGTTTTAAAAAGCCAATCTCTATCGCGCCCAAGCATTGAAAGAACGGTCTTATCCACACTGCCGTCGATAATAAGATACTTTGCGGGCGACGAACTTGTCCTGCTTTTGACCCCGACATCGATTTTTGACGCTGGCATAAAATCACTTTTCGGGAGCACACTTATTTCACCATTGTTTTCCAAAAAAACATAGGAAACTTGCTCCAAGTCAAAAAAGCCTTTTGCGCGACACAGCCCCAAAAGGTCGTTCACATCGAGTTTTGACTTTTTTAGGTTTTTATACTTTATCTTTCCGTCGCAAACAAGTTCAATTTGCTTGCCTTTGAGTATTTTCTTAAAAGGAATTTTGCGCTCCAAAAAGTCAACAAGTAGGCTAAAAATAAGAAAAACAGCCATACTTATTGCGTACAAATACCACGGCTCTTTATAGTCCATACACCACTGCCCCGCAATATTTCCAATGGTTATGCCGACAACATAGTCAACAACCGTAAGTTGTGCAACTTGCTTTTTGCCTAGGAGTTTGGCGATAATAAAAAGCGTTACATATGAAATTACAGAACTTAAAATAATCTTTACAATCATAAAATTATTTTTTGCAAACATCGGCACATTATGCAAAAAAGGTTTATAATTTAAAACCTTTCGATTTTCGTAAATGCAAAAATAATCCATTTGACAACAATCTATTGTTTTTAGGGCTAAAAATATGTTCTAAAAATCACGCCACATCCAATGCGCTCGCCAGAGTTCCCCGCGGGTTGAGAAGTAAAATCGTCCGCCATATTATGTACAATGACCGCCTTTCCTAAAATATCCCCAATGGAAAACCTGCTTGTTAAAAATATAGAAATTGCATTCCCGCTATTTGTCGTCAAAAGTGGTGGCATATCGCCCGCGTGAAAAGGGTGTTCTCCCGTCCCAAAATGGCTACCCGCCGACGAAAAATCCCCGCTACACTCACCCTTTTCGTGGATGTGAAAGCCTAAAAATTTATTTTCAGGTAGTCCTACAAACGATGCTTCGACGGCCACACCATCCCGCGTTTCAAAAAACCTAACTTTTCCTAAAAGTCCCTTATCGCCCCTAACGACTGCAACCGCGTTTGGTCTGCCGTTTTGAATTATTTTTAAAAAATTTTCCATATCACTATATATGCTTTAAAACAAAAAAAGTTAAGCATATAAAAAATCCGCCAATTATTGACGGATTTTATAAATCATATTTTTGCTTTTAAGAAGCACTTTTAACAAGTAAGACAATAAAAGTAATTACATTTCTTGCTCTACTTCTTGCTTTTTGAAATGTTTAATGTCGTGAACGAATGTGTTGTATTGGTTTTCGGCACTCTTCAAGGATTTTGCAGTGAATGCGTCTCTTGAAAGTGTTTCTGACAAATCATCAAATTCGCTAAGCATTTTGTTGTCAAGGCTTACATCTTCTGCAAGATTTAAAAGTTCTTCTTCTGGAAGACCGACATTTACTTCTGGGAATCCATAACCCGATTCAAGAAGATATCTTTCCCCGTATTCGCTGATTTTTTTAATTGAACCACTTGTAACAAAAAGCATTTGCATTTTGTTAAAATCCAAAAAACCTGTCAAAATTGTGTTGTCTGAATTTTTGATATAGCCAATCAAATTTTTGGAAACAAACATATTGTCCATATTCACTTTTTCAGTATTTGTTTTCTTTTTCATAATTTTCTCCCTTTCCTTTTCTTTTTTTACTAATTTGATTATAGCAAAATAAAAAAATATTTCAACCCCCAATTTTATTTTTGTACAAAACGACAAAAAATAGGCACGATTTTACCCTTGTTTTTGGGGTAATTTCGTGCCAATTGCTTTTTACAACAAACAAACTTTTAGCAATCTAATTAAAATGATTTTTCCTTTTTATTAGTCGTCCCTGAAATTAAAACAATTAAGATTTTGCAAAAGTGTTAATCAACTTTTAAAATTCCGAGTAAACAGAATGTGCGCGTTTATCGGCGAGTTTTCTCTCATAATCGTGAATACGCGCTCTATATGTGTTTGCTTTTTCTTCAATATATGCAAGTTCGTTTAAAGTATAAAGTTTTTTGTCTAAGTCTTTATTGTATTCTTCAACTTCCTTTTCTGAAGCGTCTAAATCAACATAATAATCTTTTTGGGAAACATCATATGCCTTTGCAACATCTTTTTCTATCAAACTAAGGTCTTTAAGATTAAATTTCAAATCATAAAATTTATCGTTTAGTTGTACCCTATCATTTGCAACTGTATATGTCGTGCCAGAAGATGGAACAAAAACTCTTTTGGTCTCTGGGACGGAATGTTCCGCTTCCTTGTCATAGTGCGAATCACATAGTTTTTTGTAAAGTCCGATATTGATGTGCTCATCATCTTCAAAGTAGCAAACATTCTTTTTTGAAAAACGCTTGTCAAAGACAACATCTTCATACATATATGTTGGGATAATCTCGTCAATAACTTCTGCGTCGTCCAATTCTTGGATTTTTTCAGTCCATTCGTTATCAAAATCAATTTTGTCTTTTGCTTTTATCATTGAGTTAAAACTGTTTTCAATGCTTGCAAGTGACGACAATGTAAAATCTGTGGATTTATTGCAAAGTTTTCTAAAATTAGCAAGGTCGCTTTCCTTAAAACTATACTTCCCCGCGTCAAAATATGTCGACGCGACAAGCGCTTCAAAGTCAGGGCTTAATTCAACCTTTTCTTTTATAATTTTGCCGTCATATTTTGTTGTTGGATACAAAAATGCGCCGTTTTCGTCGGTTATAAATCTTGCGCCTTCCTTAACAAGAAAAACCACATTCTTTTCCTTGTCATAAACGCCAATATGTCCGCGCCCGTCACTAGTCACAAAACTCCATATAATATCTTTTTTAATTGTTTTTTCCATTTTATTTTTTCTCCCTTTAAAAATGGTTATTTATATGCTCATATTTTTATAATCTTAATTTTTATACATTTTTAAATTGTACTATTGTGTTCTTGAAAAGCCATAACTCTCTTAGGAAAGACAAGCGCTCCGACTCAACTTCCAATAAAGCAAAGAATGGTTATTTATACACTAATATTTATTGACTTAAAAGGCAAATCATAATTAGTATTACCCAAGTTACTACATTGTACGCTCGTCATCTTTTAGAGAAAAAAGTGAATCTAGTATATTTTCGTCGTTTTGCTTTTTCTTGTTTATTCTTTCTCTTTTTTCTTTTTCTTCATTTAATTTTTCTATTTCACTATAATCATATTTGCTACTTGCATAGTCGCTATAAAGGCTGTTTAGTCTGTTCCGTTTTCTATAAATAATGCACAAATCATAAATAGAAAATTCGTCTTTGTTGACCATTTCGTTTAATTTGTCAATTTCTTCTTTGTTCTCTTTGTCAAATTTTTTGTCGTTAAAACCTTTTAATTTTAGAATCTCTTTTTCATAATCTTCTATTATTTTGTAGTCGTTTAGCCCTTTTGTTCCAATGTTTATGTTTTCTTCAAAAGTGCCGAAAGGATACTCCTTTTCCAAAATCACATCGTCTAAAGCGACATATTTATTGGTGACAAACCCCCTAACTTCGCCGTTCCAGTCGGTCATTCTTCTTAATTGAACGACCTTAATGTCAGGTATTCTTGTCCCCGCGCTTTCGTCAAAATGCGCCTTGCAAACTTGCCTAAACGCGCCAATTTTGCACATTTTTTTTGACCCGTCTACAATATATGCAACTTTGTCTTTACTAACTATATCTTCATAATCACTATACACATCTGGTGGCAAAGGCTTTGCAGTAAAAGAATTCTTTTTATCTCGTATTTCTAATCTTTTCTCTTCCTTTTTTAAAGCACTCTCAGTACATTCTTCGTTTCTTTCTTCTAAATTTTGTCTTGCCACAATTATACGAGTGTCTTTATTAACTAATTGTCTAATTCTCACAACCCTATTATAATCTGCTTCAAATTTTTGCAAGTGAGAAAGGCTAAAACGATCATGGTCTCCATATCTATCTTCGACAAGATTGTCCATTTCCTTTTCAGATATACCATAATTTTGCCATTCATCGCGTTGTGGGAGATAAACATCGTAAGCATTAAGCCCATTTTCCAAAATAATTTCTTCGCCGTCATAGATAGTTTTTACATACTCGCTATCTTTAAACCACACTTTGCCTGAATTTGAGTCCTCAAACCTTTGTTTATATGGAACGGTCAAAGTGTCCAAGATTTCGCCGTCACGCACAAGAAAAAGTTTTTGTCTATTTGCGTCATACACGCCAATGTGCAACAAATTGTCGTCTGTAGTAAAACTCCTTATAATATTTTCCGAAAACTTCTTTGATTTCAATCCTTTAATATCCATTTTTGCTCCTTTTTTTTTGTTTTTTTATATAATTTCGTAATTTTTTTTAGACTTTGTGTATTTTTTTGTCGTTTTTTACCAGTTTTTGTCAATTTCTATGTCTTTTTGTCGATTTTTAGTCGTTTTTTTTAACAAATTGTCACATTTAACAACATTTTTGTCAAATTTTATGCTTTTTTGACTATTTTTTAATAATTTTAGCGGTTTTTTTGTTTTTTTAGTCGTTTTTCTTGTGATTTTAACGGTTTTTTCTTGTTAAAAGCATATTTTTAAACTAAAACTCAAAAATGTCGTCAAGTGCGCGTTGGTCTTCGTTCTTTTTAAGTTCTTGCATTTCTCTTTCTAGTCTACGCGCTTTTATTCTATACATTTGTTCTGTGCTAAGATTCAACTTTTCATTTTTGAAATTGTTGTATGCAAGCGCCAATTTTTCGTTTTTGTTTCTGATGTCGCGCAAATCTTCCAAAGTGTAAAAATCTTTTTCAAGCAACTCTTTATATTCCGCGACTTGGTCGTTGTTTCTTTCAAATTCGTGTTCATCAACACATCTGGTTTTCAAAATTTCTTCTTCTGTTTCGTCGTTACTTCTATAATTTCTTAGCCCGCCGACGCCGACTTTAATGTCTTCAAGATAGTAATTGTTGCTTGGTCCAGTCAAAATTTGATTGTCGATTGCAACGGCAATATAGTCTTTGTAATCACGGATTTCACCAAAATGATAAAAAGGATATTCAAGTTGCACAACCTTAACATCAGGGATAACGGTGCCCGCGCTTTCGTCAAAATGTTTTTCGCAAACTTGTCTAAACACGCCGATACGAGAGATTGTTTTACTACTATCTTGCAATGTGTAGCAAACATTTTTTCTATTAAAAAGTTGCTTATCGTTTGTGCAAACTTTTGGAAAATATGTATCATTCGACCTATCTATAATTTTTCCTTTATACAAAGCCCTAACGCTTTCCGAATCACGATTTACAAGTTGGCAAATTTTAATCATTTTATTGTGGCTTGCTTCCAAATTCTTTAAGTCGGACAATGTATATCTGCTTTTTCTAAAACAAGCGTCAACAACCTTTTTAACTTCAAGGTCTGTTATGCCATAACGCTTCCAGTTGTCACTTCTCGCAAAATCTTTGTTAACTGCACCCAATCCGTCGCTTAAAGGTGTAAGGTCGCCGTCATACATTGCAAGGACTAAGTTTGCGTTTTTTGCGACATCTTTCCCATTGGCAACATTTGTCGTGACATAATTTTTTTTGAATGTGTCCAAAATTTCGCCGTCACGGACCAAGAAAAGTTTTCCCCTTTTGTCGTCGTAGACGCCGATGTGCAACATATTGTCTTCTGTGCTAAAACTCCTTATAATTTTGTCTGAAAATTCCCTTTCCATTTTTTCCATTTTTTTCTCTCTCCTTTTTGTTTTTGAAAAAACAACTTTTTATTTCAAATTTTTAACATCTATCC
>CAKVCH010000033.1 GCA_934725745.1 uncultured Clostridia bacterium
GTCAAATTAGTTATTTTGTTGGCGTTTTTAGTCTTATTTGCATCTAAACTGGCAGACTCATTTATTTCAATAGAGTAAACCCACTTAGAATTTTTGCTCAAAATCATACTTAAAAGTCCCGCGCCACTAAAACCTTCAACGACCACCCCGCCGTCCATTTTATTTGCGACCTTTTGGTACAACTTATCTCGCATTTCATCATTTATTTGCATAAAAGAATTAGGTTTTATGTAAAAAGCGAGTCCTTTATATGTCGATTTTAACTCTTTTAAGCCACAAATATGCTGAAAATTAGGACTGAAAATTTCATTTTTTGATTTGTTGTAATTAAGATACAAGCCAAAATTTTCGCCAAAAGTTTTTCTTAAGGTCGTGATAAAAAAGTCTAAGTTCGCTGGTTTTTCAGTGCAAACGATTACAATAGACACTCTTTTTTCAAGACTGCGCACAACAAGTCGCGTAATATGTTCGTTTTTTGTTGTATGAAGATAGCATTTAAAGATGTTTAAAACAACATTTATTTCTGATTTCGCGACAATACACTTGTCAATTTCAACCAAAGTATTTGAACCTTTCTTTTGAAGCCCCACCTTGCTTCCTTGAACAACAAATGCCACTTTATTTCTATATCCAATTTTATTTTCGCCCGCATTTGCCACAATTTTGCCACTAAAAATATCAGAAAAATAGTCTTGCAAGGTCCCTTTTTTAAGTTCCAAGCAGTCGCGAGGCGAAATATTCATTTTGTCGCAACCACCACAAATTGAAAAATATTTACAAATGGGCTTAATTCTATCCTTTGAGGGCACTAAAATATTGTCGATTTCACATCCGACAAAATTCGCCTTTTTCTGAACGACTTTAACTTCAATTTCTTCGCGCGGAAGAGAATAAGGCACGACAAACTTTTTTTCGCCTTGAAACGCCACACCTTCGCCATTTATATTCAATTTTTCGATTGTTATTTTGCTCATATGAACATATTATCATAAAACCATATTAAAAGAAAAGGAAGTTTTATGCTTTTTGTTTTTCAACTTAAAATTTTACACGATTTCTAGTAAACAAAAATTTTAAAATGAATTAAAAATTACAAGATTTTTGTTTTTTAAAAAATATTTAACTAAAAAGTTTAAATTTTAGATTACTCCAAGACTAATCATCATAGCTCTATTTACTTGACTCATTTTATATTCGCTAAGTTCGCCGATTTTTTCCCTAAGACGCGTTTTGTCGAGAGTTCTTATTTGTTCAAGTAAAACAACCGAATCCTTTTCAAGTCCATATTCCCTACTTGAAAGCTCTATATGTGTTGGAAGTTTTGCCTTGTTAAGTTTACTCGTAATTGCAGCCGCAATAATCGTTGGTGAATATTTATTCCCAATATCATTTTGCACAACAAGAACAGGGCGAATTCCCCCTTGCTCGCTTCCCACAACTGGACTTAAATCTGCATAATATAATTCACCGCGTTTAACCATTTCCCCTCAAACAAACACTTTATATTATCTTCAAATAAAAAATGACGCACGCGACGAAAACTAAAATTCGCCTTAAACTCTTTTTTAAAAAAACGCACCAAATTGTTACATTTTTTAACTAAAACGCCTTTTTATTCTAAAGAATCTCTAAAGTAATCTTTATATTTAAATTTTCTTTGTCCTATGCTTTCACTCTCCCCAATTTGGTCACACAAAAGACTCTTTATAGTTTCCAGTTGTGGCCTTATCTTTAGCATAGTATGTTGAGTGGCAGTCAAAGTGTTAATAGGCACAAAATCAACATCTTTCATACTTAGATTCTCTCCTTTTGAAAAAATTTTAAACTGACTTTCTAAATTATTTTGTGTAAAATTTTAATAAATATGTTGTTTTTTTGCTCTAACAACACTTTTAACAAATATTCCAAATTAAACAAAAAGATCCCACTAGTAACTAGTGAGACAAAATTGCATCTTAGTTTTAAAGGCTAAAACAAAAAAACACATAATAACGCTAAATTTTAAAATTTTATAAAACTATATGTTAAATTAAAAAAAAATTTAAAAAAAATCAACCGCCTACAACACATATTGCGGTCGCAACCGAATCTGTATGTGAAATACTTACATCAAGCGACCGCCCCCCGACAAGGGCTTTTAGCTTATCGTTTTCAACATTTACAAAGGGCGCACCATTTTCGTCGTGCAAGATTTCTATATCAATTGGATTTAATTTTGTGTACAATCCTACTTTAAGAGCCTTTGAAACCGCTTCTTTTGCGCAAAAGCCACCTGCTATGTGGTCAAGTTTATGCTCAAATTTACTAAAATACGCAATTTCCCTTTCAGTAAAGACTTTTCTTTGTTTTTTTTCATCCAGCATAACCTTAAAGCGGTCAATCATTTCAATATCAATCCCAACTTTCATTTTCTTCCTCTTTCATAAGTTGATTTAAACAAGGCATAATATCTTCTCCATTGTATCCACGCGACGCCAAATATCGATAAGCCTTCTGTTTTGTTTTAATATCAAGCGGTTTATATATTAAGTACTTTTTTGCTACTTCAATAATTTGTTCTCTATCACACGAAAATTCTTCAATTGCATCATCAACGATTTCTTCGCTCACACCTTTTTGTTTAAGCATCATCGCGATTTTTCGTTTTCCTTGGTTTTTTGTCTTTGCTTTTACAAAATTTGTAGCAAAAACTTTATCATCCACGAACCCATAATTTTTTAATTTTTCCGCGACGAAATCTACAACACTTTTGTCATATTCTTTGTCCCTAAGATATTTTTTTAACTCCTTTTCACTCTTTTGATACTTCGCAATGTAACCAACAGCCTTGTTTAGTGCAACTTCTTTTTCACTATCATTCTTAAAATAATCAAGTTCTCTCTCAGACAACTCTTGCCCCACTTTCAAGTGGTTTTTAACTATTGTTTCAAGCGACAATCCGCACTCAAAGTTGTCATCAATGTACAAATTGACTCGATTTTTGTTCTTTTTTTGGATCTCAATACTTGTAATTTTCATTTTGTTCACCTTACATAACAAAATTTGTGCAAATCATCTAGACTGTCTACGACATTCAAATATAATTCTTCTTCATTCTCACGCAAATAGATACAAAAAGTAACATCATCCAAAAATGTCTCATTTTCTATCTTATTTCCATTTTTAGACGCTAGTTTTTTCACTTTGTCAAAATTTTCGTAGGCACACGACATTTTAAAAAGTCTTTTCTTTTCAACAAAAACAATTTCTTTTAGGCATAGCTCCGCGGACTCTTTATACGCCTTAATTAGACCACTCGTCCCAAGTTTTATTCCGCCAAAATATCTAACAACAAAAACTATGACATTGACTAGTTGCTTTTCTTTAATTGCATTTAAAATTGGCACACCCGCCGTTCCGCTTGGCTCGCCGTCATCGCTCGAAAAATATTGAATGTTGCCTATATCAATAGCGCTTGCATAGCAAATATGAGTCGCTGACGGATATTCTGACCGCATTTTTTTACCAAAAGCGGTTTGCTCTTCAACGCTTTTACACGGAAAAACAAAGGACAAAAATTTTGACCTTTGCTCAGTCATCTTGCCCTTTTGCGGTGATAAAATACTATTCATTTTTATCCTTAGTTGCGTCCTCTTTAGTGGCAACTTTTTCCTTATCTTTGGACGACTTTCCAGTGATTTTAAGCTTTGAAAAGAACTTTTTTCGTTCTTCCTTAGTCATTTTCCTAAGTGTAAACCACAAAATGTCAAGGACTTGAAGCGGAACTGCAACCATAAAAATTAGCCAAACCGCTGGAAGTGGAACGCAAATATATATACAGACCGCGCACGACCAAATAAGGAATCCGACAACGATACAGTTTAATAAATTTGTACACCAAAGAGAAGTAAAAACGAGAAACACAATAAAAGATATAGGTATTGCTATAATAAAGGTTTGCCACGCTTCAAATGTTGTCTCTGGAATAAAGTTTTGAGCAAAAAAGAAAAAAACTATAGCAACAAGCCATACTAGCGACACAGATAAGAGAGTTATCATAAGTTGCTTGCCTGTTAAAAGTTTATTCTTTTTATCTTTTAAAACAGTCTCTTTTTTAGTTTTATCTTCTTCTTGCAAAAAATCATTTACAGTCACACCATAAAGGTCGGCAAGCCTTTTAAGTGTCGTCACTTCAGGAATAGACTCGCCCCTTTCCCACCTAGAAATATTTTTGTCAGAATACATCAATTTTTCCGCCAATTCTACTTGCGTAATCCCAGCCATTTTTCGGTATTTTAGCAAGTTATCAGCGATTATTTTTTTCATCCTTTCATTTTCGTCATAATATTCCATACAATAATTTTAATATAAAGAAAATCTTTTGGCAACCATTTATAGCATTTTAAAATAAAAACATCTTCTTATTTATAAAAAAATTAAATCAATCTCAAACTAAAAAAACATATCAGACAGAAAAATTTAGAAAATAAGTTAATTTTGCTTAACCACATAAAAAGGCTTTCTTTTTTTTAAAAGTTAAACAAAGCAAGCACCACAAAAATTACGCCAGACAATAGTGACGAATCAATTTTACAAAAGCTTACAATCTTGTTGCCCATAAAAAATCCAAGCAAAAAGAATAACATATGAAACAAAAATATAAAAATTAGAAATACATATTTCCCAGTAAACGACACACAAAAGATAATTGTTGCAAGGATATTTTCGATAACAAAAATCGATAAAAGTAAAGCCAAATCAAGCAAGGTCAAATGAGAAAATTCACTATTTTTTATCTCAATTTTGCACTTATCTTGAGTTTTCAGGTCAAAAAGTTGCGATTTTAGTGCCAAAAAGATGTAATAGAAACCAAAGCCAAGCAAAAGATAATTTCCAATTGACTCTAAAAAATTATGCAAAATTGCGAGTTCACTAAAAGAATATATTTCAAAAAATAGCCATAAAATCAAAACATTTAATAGATTTAAAACTAGAAATTCAATCGGACGCAACCGAACATTTCTACTCCCAAATCCAAACGAATATCCAAAAGCGTCAATACTAAGCGACAACGCAAAAATAATAGTTGAAACCATAAAACATAATATGATTTAACTTTTATTTGTGTAAATTATTTTAGAAAAACGCTTTTTAATTTTATCTTATAATTTCGTCAATTACACCACCGCCGAGACAATTTTCGTCTTCGTCATACAAGACGACATATTGACCTGGAGTAATTGCGCGTTGCTTTTCGTAAAAGTCGACTTTTACAACATCCCTTTCTATTGTAACCCGCACCTTTTGGTCTGGTTGCCTATAACGAAATTTGGCAAAACAGTCGAAAGTTTTTTCTTGTGGCTTGCACGGAATCCAATTAAACTCACTCGCAATGAGTCCTCTACTAAACAGCAAGTCATCTTCACCTTGCGAAACAACAAGTCGATTATTCTTCACATCTTTTTCAAGAACAAACCATCTTTCGCCATTTCCACCGCTCATTCCGCCGATATTTAATCCTTTTCGTTGTCCCAAAGTATAGTATAAGACGCCATCGTGATGCCCCACAACTTTCCCCTTTGTGTCGACTATGTCTCCACGCTTTGCTGGAATATAGTTTTGCAAAAATCTTTTAAAATTCCTTTCGCCTATAAAACAAACTCCCGTACTATCCTTTTTCTTTGCATTTGAAAGGTTATATTCAAGCGCAATTTTTCTCACTTTTGTCTTTTCAATATCCGCCAAAGGAAAAATCACTTGCGAAAGTTGTGCTTGCGAGAGTTGATTTAAGAAATAACTTTGGTCTTTACTCTTGTCTAGTGCCTTTTTTAGGTAAAAAAGCCCGTCTTTTTGTGCCACTTTGCAATAATGTCCCGTTGCGATGTAGTCTGCGCCCAACTTTTTTGCATAGTCCAAAAATGGTCCAAATTTGATTTCTCTATTACACAAAACATCTGGGTTTGGAGTTCTTCCCTTTTCATATTCGCTTAAAAAATGAGAAAAGACTCTATCCCAATACTCTTTTGCAAAATTAACAGAGTAATAAGGAATGCCAATCGTTTGGCACACCCTTTTTACATCTTCATAATCTTCTGTCGCGGTGCATTCGCCCGAATCGTCCTTTTCTTCCCAATTATTCATAAAAAGTCCAATAACATTATAGCCTTTCTTTTTAAGTAGTAACGCACTTACGGCGCTGTCAACGCCCCCACTCATTCCAATAACAACAGTTTTCATTTTATCTTAATGGCTCGTCACACTCAGGACAAACACTTTCTCCTTTCTCTAACTTAACATATTTCCCGCAATTTGGGCAAAAAAGTCGTTGTTTTGCCCTGTTTTTTTTATTATTTTGTGCTTTTTGAGCAATTTCTTCTTTGTGAGACAACTCAACTTCTTTTAAAATTTCGTTTGCGACATCGGAAGAAATTTCTTCATCGTTTTCGCTGACGAAGTATTCTTCATCAATTGCCACTGGTACTTTAAACTTTTTAGTCAAAATTTGAACGATTGACCCTATCCATACAATTACCGAAATTGCGAATGGAAAAGATAAAAGTTGCAAAATCAAGCCAACATAACTAGCGTCAAGCGTTTCTCGCGAGACTGCAAAAAAAACTATAACTATTGAATACAATAAGGCGAAAAAGAAAGCGACCATATCGAAAATAAACCATTTATATCTTCCAACCTTCGCAAAGTGCGCCCCCGACCAACCAAGAAAAATACACAGAAGAAGAAGTCTTAGTCTACTAACATCCTTTGGAAGGTCAGTTGTATATAATACTTTGTTGTATTCCTTTTTTCTTATTGCCTTTTTGCCCGCTTTATTTGTAACGCTTTTAAGCCTATCAAAAACC
>CAKVCH010000034.1 GCA_934725745.1 uncultured Clostridia bacterium
CGACATCGTGGGTCTACTAATTAGACTCGCCTTTTAGTAGTAAAAAAAGTGAGAATTGAATGAAATTAGTTATCATTGAAGGTCCAGGTAAGCGTGAGACCTTAAAAAAATATCTTGGTTCAGAATATGATGTTGTGGCGACAAAAGGTCATGTTCGCGACTTGCCAGCAAAGGCACTCGCGGTGGATATTTCCAACAATTTTGAGCCAAAATACGAGATTATGCCAGATAAAGAAGATATTATAAAAATGCTTAAACAGAAAGCAAGCAAAGCAGACGCTGTTCTTCTTGCAACCGACCCTGATAGAGAAGGGGAAGCGATTAGTTGGCATATCGAACATATTTTAAATATTGGCGAAAACGAGCCTTGTAGGATTGAATTTAACGAAATTTCAAAATCCGTTGTTCAAGAAGCGGTTAAAAATCCAAGAAAAATCAATATGGATTTGGTTCACGCCCAACAAGGTAGGCGAATCTTAGATAGACTTGTTGGCTACAAGGTTTCGCCTATTATTTGCAAAAAAATAAGACCTAACTTGTCTGCTGGGCGTGTCCAAAGCGTTGCGCTTAAAATAATTGTGGATAGAGAAAAGGAAATTGAAAAGTTTAAACCACAAGAATTTTGGACAATTACGGCGTTACTTGAAAAATTAGGCGTAAAGTTTAAGGCTAGTCTCGCGACAAAGAGCGGGAAGAAATTTGTTCCAGCAACAAAGGAAGAGAGTGATTCTGTTTTGCAAGATTTAAAGCAAAATAATTTTAGAGTGGACACAATTAAAAGGTCGGTTACAAAATCCGCTCCCCCAGCACCTTTTATTACAAGTACGCTTCAACAAGACGCGCTCAACAAGATTGGGCTTAGCATTCCACAAACGACCCGTAGCGCGCAAGCGTTGTATGAAGGCGTCGAACTTGGAAGTGAAGGTAAGACCGCTCTTATAACATATATAAGAACTGACTCCACTCGTGTTTCGCCAGAAGCGCAAGCAAAGGCAAAAGATTATATTTTGTCGCATTATGGAAAGGAATACGCTCCAAGTAGTTTTAATATATATAAGTCAAAAAAGAACGCACAAGACGCCCACGAAGCGATTAGACCAATTAGCCTTGATAGGACGCCTGAGTCCGTCAAACAATATATGTCTAGTGAAAATTATAAGTTGTATAAACTTATTTATGAGCGTTTTGTTGCAAGTCAAATGACCCCAGCGACCTTTGATTCGCAAGTAGTCAATCTTTCAAATGGCACATATGGTTTTAAAGCAACTGGTAGAACGCCAATTTTTGACGGCTATACAAGAGCATATAAGGTTTATGAAGAAAAAAGTGATGATGACGATTCAATAGAGAGCAAGTTGCCTAAACTTATTGAAGGGGACATTCTTGATTGTCAAGACCTTAAAGGTGAGCAAAAATTTACAAAGCCACCAACACGCTACACCGAAGCGAGTTTAATTAAGACAATGGAAGAAAAGGGAATAGGTCGTCCAGCGACTTACGCACCAACAGTGATGACTTTGCTCAATAGAAAATATATGGAAAAGCAAGGCAAAGCGCTTAAACCAACAGAACTTGGCGTAGTGGTGACGGAGATTCTTGAAAAATATTTTAAAGATGTTATGAACATTTCCTTTACGGCAGAAATGGAAGATTCTCTTGACAAAATTGAAGAAGGAACGGAAAAGTGGCAAGATGTCATAAAAAAGTTCTATGTTGGATTTGAGCAAGAATTAAAAAACGCTTATTTTGAGTCGAAGAAAGTTTCTATGCCAGTTGAACAAAGTGATGTTATTTGCGAAAAGTGCGGAGCAAAAATGGTTTTAAGACAAGGCAAGTTTGCGAAATTCCTTGCTTGTCCAAACTATCCAACTTGCAAAAACATTAAGTCGCTTAATCCACCACAAGAAGCGGTTTGCAAATGTCCAATTTGCCACAAAGATGTTTTTGAAAGACACACAAAAACGGGTAAAATTTTCTATGGTTGCTCGGGCTATCCAACTTGTAACTTCGCAAGTTGGGACAAACCAACAAATTTGCGTTGTCCAAAATGCAAAAGTTATATTGTTTTAAAGGAATATAAGGACAAAATCGTCTATAAATGTTCCAATAAAGAATGTGATTTTGAAAAGAGCGAGCCTAGAAAAAAGGAAGAAGAAACAAGTTCTCAAGAAAGTAAATAAAGGAAGGAAAATATGGAAGGAATGAGAAGTACAACCATTGTCGCAGTCAAACGCAACGGCAAAACTGCTATCGCGGGTGACGGGCAAGTGACGGTTGGGGAAAAATTTATCGTCAAAAATAACGCTGTAAAGGTTAGGCGAATTTACAACGATAAAGTTGTTATCGGTTTTGCGGGGAGTGCTGCCGACGCGTTTAGTTTGTCACAAAAGTTTGAAGAGTTGCTCCAAAAATTTGGTGGCAACCTTATGCGTAGCGCGGTCGAACTTGCAATTGGGTTTAGGGAAGATAAATATGTTAGACGCCTTGACGCACTTATGCTTGTTGCTGATAAAGACAACCTATTATATGTTTCGGGGAATGGCGATGTTTTTGAGCCAGAATATGGTGTTGCGGCGATTGGAAGTGGTGAGTTTTATGCTCTTGCAGCGTCTCGCGCACTTATTGAAAATACCGATTTGTCCGCAAAAGAAATCGCGCTTAAAGCTCTAAAAATTACAAGCGACATCTGTGTTTTCACAAACGGCCATGTGACCGTTGAGGAGGTCTAATATGGAATACACTCCAAGAGAAATTGTTTCAGAACTCGACAAATACATTATAGGCCAAGATAAAGCCAAAAAGGCGGTCGCAATTGCACTTAGAAATAGGTATAGAAGGTCTAGACTTTCAAAGGCAATGCAAGAAGAAATTACACCTAAAAATATCATTATGAAAGGTCCTACGGGGGTCGGTAAAACAGAAATTGCAAGAAGGCTCGCAAAACTTGTTAAAGCACCTTTTATTAAGGTTGAAGCAACAAAATACACGGAAGTTGGTTATGTCGGTCGTGATGTTGAAAGTATGGTTCGCGACTTAGTCGAAGCATCTTTCCGTCTTGTAAAAGATGAAATGACAAGTCAAGTTGTCGAAAAAGTTAAACCTACCGTAGATAAACGCCTTTTTGACCTTATATATCCAATAAAGCGTTCAATCGTTGACGGCGATATGGATAGCGAAGATTTCAAAAATCACATTAACAAGAATTTGTTAGATGGCAAATATGATGATGACTTTGTTGAACTTGAAGTAAAAGAAGCTCCAAAATCCTTTGAAATGATGCCAGGGGCTGGGGCAATGGAAATAAATTTCGGCGACCTTATGGGCGGAATTTTTCCACAAAAAAAGAAGAAGAGAAAGCTTACAATTAGAGAAGCGCGCGACATTTTAAATCAAGAAGAATGCGACAAAGTTATCGATATGGACACCGTTAAAAGTGAAGCAATTAGGCGTGCAGAACAAGAAGGAATTATTTTTATTGACGAAATCGACAAAATTGCGGGGACAAACGCAAGGTCAAGTGGGCCAGAAGTCAGTAGAGAAGGTGTGCAAAGAGACATTCTTCCAATTGTTGAAGGTTGCACGGTCAATACAAAATATGGTATAATTAAGACTGATTATATTTTGTTTATCGCTGCGGGTGCTTTTCATGTTTCAAAAGTGGAAGATTTGATTCCAGAACTTCAAGGGCGTTTTCCAATAAGAGTTGACCTTGAAAATTTGACAGCGAAAGAGTTTTATAAAATTTTGACCGAGCCAAAAAATGCTGTGACATTGCAATATCAAGAACTTTTAAAGGTTGACAATATAAATTTGATTTTTAAAGAAGAAGCATTAAAAGAAATTGCTCGTTACACTGAAGAAGAAAACGAGACGAGTGAAAACTTGGGCGCTCGTAGACTCCACACTGTGCTGGAACTTCTCCTAGAAGATATAAGTTACAATGCGGGCGGGGAGCATCCTATGGTGGATGTTGTTATTGACAAAAAGTATGTCACTGATGCCTTTAAAAACTTTGATAAAAATCACGATTTGAGAAAATATTTCTTGTAATAATCAATTTTACTCGACTTAAAAAGAAAAAAGTGTTAAATTGATAAAAGATTAAGGGGATAATTATGGAATTAAAACATTTGAATGAAAAAGAATTTGAAGAACTTGTAAAGAACTCCCAAAAGACTGTATTAGTCGACTTTTTTGCAACTTGGTGCGGACCTTGCAAAATGCTTGCACCTGTTTTGGAAGGCGTCCAAGACGAAGTGGGCGATAGTGCACAAATTTATAAAGTTGACATTGACGAATGTATGGACCTTGCGAAATCATTTGGAATTATGAGTGTTCCTACAATGATTGTCTTTAAAGACGGGCAAGAAGTTAATAGACTTGTGGGGCTGAGACCTAAAAATTTGATTTTGGAAGCATTAAAGTAGTTTTTTATAATTTTAACTTGAATGTTTTGACAAAAATATTAAATAAAGACGACAAAATGTAATGCTATTTGTAATCACCTAAGAATTATTTTGGCACAAAATTTTAATCTTTTTGGGCTAAAATGCGTGTTTATATGCTATCTTTTTGTCAATAATTTATAAGAATAGTTGTAAAGGGAGTAAAAGTTTCTTCCTTTTATCAATTTGCGTTTTAAACTTTTTAGTTAAAAACTACCAACTAAAATCAAAAATATAATTGACTTAACTCAATTTATTCTATATACTTGATTTGTTTAGAAGGAGATGTGCCAGGCTAAATGAGCAAAACTAGATCTAAGATTAAACTAATTATTGTGGCTATCCTTACAATTTTGGGATTATTGCTTACCTTTGTAAGTTTCGTTGTTCCTACGACGAATACAACTTTCAAAGGCTTTTTCAATGCAATCAACTATGGCTATGATTTGAGTGGCGGGAGACTTGTCACTTATAAAATTGCTAACCCTGAGATTTATACGGAAGACGAAATTTCTTCGAGATTGGACGAGAGTGTTTATAGATTAAACTCTGCTTTTTCATCTCGCGGTTTTAATGTCACAAAACAAGGTAAAACAATTCGTATTGAAGTTTCCACCTATAATAATGACAATATTTCAAACCTTATGAGTAGGGTTGGTAGCTATGTCGATATTTTATCTATGATTGGGGCGGAAAAAGGAATAAGTTTTAACACCGATAGTTCAAAATATGATGCGGAAGGAAGTATTACATCTGAATATGTCGCTGGGTGTGAACTCGGGACTTCTCAAACAAATGGGGCGGAAAGTATCTATCCTATAACCATTAAGTTTACCGAAGAAGGGCAAGAACTTATAAAGGAAATGACAAGTACAATTGCAAATGATTCGTCCAAAAAACTTTATATGTATCTTAATGGAAACAACTACTATTCAAGTGGCTTTGAGATGTCAAATGCCGTTTCGTCGATTGTTTTGTCGTCGACGAGTCAAGATGCGGCAGTTGCGCTATATCTTCAAATTTCTGCGCTTGCAAAACCTATGCAACTATCAACTGTCTCTGACGATATTGTATCTGGCGGGCTTGGGACTTCAATCGGTGGATTCTTTGGCAACCCAATGACAATGCTTTACATTGCACTTGGTGTATCACTTTTGGCGGTTGCTGTCTTGCTTATTGGGAGATATAGAATGCTTGGACTTCTTGCTTTGGTGTCTTTTGGTGTCTTTATTTCGGTCTATGCGTTCCTACTTCAATCTATTCCACTTGTCATTATGGACTTGAATGGAATTCTAGGCGTAGCACTAACATTCTTCTTGTTGTCCGCAACTATGGTTGACATCTTTGAAAGAGTGAGATATGAATATTCTTTAGGGAAGAAAATCCCAAACAGTGTCACGAGTGCTTTTAAGAAAAAGACAATGCCCGTGCTTGAAAAATCAGTATTTTTGATTATTATTTGCGCAATTTTCTATATCGTTGGAACACCAGCATTGAAAGCGTTTGCGGTTACATTGTTTGTCGGACTTTTTGTAAACTACTTTACATTGTTTGTTGCTCTCCGCGGAATGTGTTTAAGTTACATTAACATTAACGCGACAAGAAAGAAATTATATAATTTGAAAAGGGAGGCAACGCACAATGAAATCTAATGAAAAAGCCGATTACACAAAATTTTTTAAGCCTTGCCTTATAGTTGCACTAGTTATGGTGATTGTTTGCGGAATTGTTGTTGGTGTCTTTGGCTTTAATAAAGGATTTGACTTTGTTGGCGGGACACAACTTGTTGTTGATTTTGAGTTGACAGAGGTCGATACTGAAAACGACGAGCAGTTTTTAAACGCACAAAAAACTATCAAAAAAATCATTTATGACAATGGAGCTAGAGTTAATTCATTTCAAGAACAAGGTAGTTATGGCACAAAAAGTTTCGTTATTACAATAAAAAAGACTAGTGACGAGAATATCAAAAATATTCGTGTTGCTATTAACAATGAATTTAGCACTTCCGAAGAGTTTGCGGGGCTTACTGACAAAAGCGAAATTATCGGAAGAAATGGTGATTTAACTAGAAAAACAACAACTGTTGACGGATTCGTCAGTTCGACGATTTTGTTAACTGTTATCGCAACCCTACTTTTTGCACTCACAATTGCCACTATTTATGCAATGTTTAGAGTCAAAACCCGCGGGGCTATGACAATTGCCTTTGGGGGCGTTTTGGATGTTCTACTTACTTTGTGTTTTGTGGGGCTTACAAGACTTGAAATAAATAGATATATATTTGTTTCAATGGCGCTTATTTTATGTTTAAGTGTATATGCG
>CAKVCH010000035.1 GCA_934725745.1 uncultured Clostridia bacterium
ACTTTTTACTGTGAGACCTAAATATAAGTGCAAAAATATATCCGAATCCAACAGCAGCAGCAATCCCCGCAGCGGTGGCGGTTAGTCCACCATTAAAAATGCCTAAAATTCCATATTTTTTAACGCCTTCCATTGCCCCACGCGCCAAGGACGAGCCAAAGCCTATAATTGGAACTGTAATCCCCGATTTTGCAAATTCTTTTATAGGTTCAAATAACATAACCGCTTGAAGAAGCACGCCTATAAGTTCAAACAAAACAAGAATTCTAGCCGATGTCATCCTTGTTCTGATAATCAAAATTTGCGCGATAAGACAGACAAACCCGCCCACGCCAAACACAATTAAATATTGTAAAAACATATCCATTTTTATTTCCCCTTTTCAATTACAAGAGCGTGTGCAATGCCAGGGATTGTTTCCCCTTGTTGAGTTGAAGTCGTACTCACGAGCGCCCCAGTTGACATAATGATTATTTTTTTATAGTCGCCAGAGTCCAGTTTGCTTAAAATATATGAGTTTATAACACTCGCACTGCAACCGCAACCGCTTCCACCCATAAAGGTTCTCTGACTGCTACTATACATCATTTGCCCACAATCGCAGTAATTTTCGCCCATTTTATAGCCAAAATTTTCTAAAAGGTCAACTAAGAGTTCACTGCCCAGTTTACCTAAATCGCCCGTCACAATAAGGTCATAATCACTTGGAGTCGTGTTTGTATCTTTAAACAAGTTCTTAAGAGTGTCCGCGGCGGCAGGCGCCATCGCCGCGCCCATATTGTTCATATCATTTATGCCGTAGTCAATCACACGCCCAAATGTAGCGTGAGTTATATTATGACCTTCACCATCACGAGATAAAATCGTGCACCCAGCACCTGTCACAGTCCACTGAGAAGTCGGAGGGCGCTGACAACCAAGCTCCAATGGGTATCTAAACTGCCTTTCTGCAGTCGAAAAATGACTACTTGTTGCACACGCAACCTTGTTTGCACACCCACCGTCAATTATGCACGCTCCAACCGCAAGCGCTTCTGTCATAGTAGAACACGCCCCAAATAAACCTATAAAAGATGTTTGGAGTTGCCTAGCCGAAAAAGACGCAGAAATAATCTGGTTTAAAAGGTCACCGCTCAAAAGAATATCAATATCGGTGGCAAGTAAGTTTGCCTTATCAATTGCACCGCTAATTGCTTGTTCGAGCATTTTTCGTTCTGCTTTTTCGTATGTTTTTTCATTAAAAGCGTCATTTTTTAAAATATAATCAAAATAACTTGATAATGGGCTTAGCCCTTCCTTTGGTCCCACTATTGCATATCCACTCGCAATTTTTGGTGGAAGAGTAAATTTTATTGTGTTTTCTCCTACTTTTTTTATCATAACAACCCCACTATAAAATAAATTAACCCAACAAGCATACTTGACACTATGCCCGTAACGATAACAGGACCCGCAATCGTAAACATTTTGACACAAAGCCCAAAAATAAGACCTTCATTTTTAAATTCGATTGCAGGACTTGCAATTGAGTTCGAAAACCCCGTAATAGGCACGATTGACCCAGCGCCCGCAAAAACACCAATTCTATCATAAATTCCAAGCCCAGTTAAAAATGAAGCCAAGAAAATAAGTATAACCAGTGTATACGCTTGAACATCGTCCTTTGACAAACTTGGGAAAATCGCGGTTAAACCGTCAAAAATACCTTGCCCTATACAACAAATTATTCCACCCACAATAAACGCCCAAAGCAGTGACGGAAAAAATTTTGTCTTAGGCAACCTATTTTCCACAAAATTACAATACTGCATATTTGTTTTGTTTTTATCCATTTTTCACTTCCTTTGGAAAAATTTTTGACCAATGAAAGTTTTTTAAACAAAAAAATCTAAATTTTCACACAAAAAGTGTAAGAGATTACAATAAAATCGAAAATCTCATAAATATTTTTCCAAATTTTAAACAAACTAGGTTTATCAAAAATAAATTTAGGAGATTAAAATGAAAAAATTTTTAGCGATGTTTTCCTTTATATTGGTTTTTATTCTTGTTTCAACAGGTTGCTCAGGTGACAACAGCGCGCAAGTTAGAATGTCAAGCCAAAAATTGTCAAGCGGTCTTGACCAAATTATTACTTTGACAAATAAATTAGACAATATTGATACAAATAAAATGGATTTAAGTTCATTTTTGTCTAATCAAGGCTCTATAGTAAAATCTACAGCACAAATGTCGGGGCTCTCACGCGAGAAAGAAATGCAAGATATTATTTTAGATCGTCCGCTTCTTTTTGCCCCACTTTATGACGAAAGTAGCCAAGATAGGACGCCTATAAGTTTCAATTTTTCACAAAGATTAAATGGCAGTACTTTTTTTGAAACAAAGCAATCGCCAATGCAATTTGAAGTTCCTTCCCCACAAAAATTTAGGCAACAAAGTATAAATTTTAATTTTAACACTAAACGCGCAATGAAAATGCACGACGATATTAAACCTTGCCAAGCCTTGGCAAATACAAATGGACAACAAGAATACACTGCCCTTGCGACATTATCCAATGATTGCAAAAATTTAAGTCAAGAATTTGTTACTGCAAAAGCAAATGTTTTAAAAAATTGCAGTGAAGCAAAAGCAACATTAAAAAAATTAAAAGATAGCAAAAAAAGTATTTCAGAAAATGACCTAAGAACACTTACGAGTTATTACGATGTTGTAAAAGACTGTATCAATAATGTCAAATCTTGCAAAAGTTGTTCAAGTAATCTTAAAAATATAAATCGCAAAAAAACTAATCTCACATCAAACTCTGGCGCGATAAATTCTGAATTGTTGCAAGTCTATAATAAACTTGATGCAAATTGTTGTGCATTAAACAATACAACATACTGCGTTAATGAAATCAATTGTTTTGCAAAAAAGTTAAATGGTGAAGATTGTTCAACAAATATGTCTGTCAATCCTTATATTAGAAACAACAGATATCTTTCAAGTTTAAACAGTACAAAAAGAAAAGATTTTTATAACTCTCTATCAAAAAATCAATCAAATCAAAATGCAAATACAACAAACCAAATTAAGTTAAAAGATGAAAACAATCAAACAATCACACAAAACGCTTCAAAAAACAATATAAAAAGACCTACTACCACCATTTACAATACGAACAATGCATCAAAAAACGAGTTGACATATACGCAAGCGGACAAACAAAACATCTCAACTAATATGCAAAATTATGATAAAAATGATAAAAAAGTGGTCAAAAACGAGCAAAATGCACTAGCCACTAACTCAGTTAGTGACGATTTTAACAAAAATACGCAAAAAATTGATGTAAACAAGCAAAATAAAGACATTTTTAACGCAAATCAACATAAAAACAGTGAAAAATTAGCAAAAAATGACACATTTTCTTTAAAAAACGAGGATAGTTATAATAGTATAACTAATAATTATCAAGAAAAAAATAGGGCGGATTTTAATAAAACGACCTACCCAACTAGAAATGATTTTAACAACACAAATAACAATTCAATAAACGTTGGAAATAGTGACTCTTATAAAAAAGAAAACAATTCGACTGGTAGCCAAACCGCTATTACTTCAAACACACAAAATAATTCTTTAAATAAAGCAACGAGCACTCAAAACCAATCAAATCAATTAAATAACACAAACTCAAATTATAATAACAAGCCAACAAATCAATATTCTTATCAACCAAATACAAATCCTTATACAAAAGATATAAAGGATAAGGATAATTATTTATCTAATCTAAGAAATTACAACACGGCAGAAAAAACAACAAATTTGGATAATGGAAATCAAAATTATGTAGAGCACAAATTAAGCGAGCAAGAAAGAAATCCTTTAGATAATACTCAAAACAATAAATCAAGTAATTTATCGAGCAACACAGAGAAAAGCTTTAATAGCAATCAAAAGTCTAATGTTGATTCAAATTCAAATTACAATCAAAAAGGTTTAAAAGACACTACAAATCAAATTTCAAGCACAACATTTAATACAACTTATACTGCAAGTGAAAACAACGCACCTTCCCCATCAACTACAAATAATGAAAGTAAAAATAGCACTAACTATAATTATGTAACTCTTCCAAACAATGACAGACTCCATCCAGTAGATATTGGCAACAATGCTAATACAATAAACAAAGAACAATCTAGTAACGCACCAAATTCAAGCCTTTACAATACTATAAATCAAAATAACGACAACAAATTTTACAACAATTACCAAAAAAACAGAAATAATGGATACAGCACATCTGATTCGTATAAAGTACCAAAATATCGTTATGAAACTGTCAAAAATGAAAAGTCTAATTACCAATCACCTACAAATAATCAATCCTGGACAAACAGTAACACTTATAGTAACTATTATAATGGCTATGCACAAAACAACACTACAAATTATAATCCAACTAAAAGTTATAGAACAAACTCCAGTTTTTTAGTTAAGCCACAATCTGTGCGTGCCAGTATTTAAAAGTTAATATAGTATTTTTATTTCAGCGTCACCATACTATAGCAAAATGATTTTTAATAAAAAGTCAAAACGAAATATCTATATAAAAAATCCCGCCCAGAATCTTCTAGGTGGGAAATTTATTTGGTACCGAAGGAGGGACTCGAACCCTCATGTAGTTGCCTACGCAAGATTTTGAGTCTTGTGCGTCTACCATTCCGCCACTTCGGCTTAACTAAATTACAAGATGTAGTTTAGCATATATTTTTTGTTTTTGCAATAATTTTATCAAACTTTTTTTTGTTTTTTTTACAATCTTACTAGAACATCCCACCGTCGACAGCGATAATTTGCCCTGTAATATAGTCAGATTCATTCGAGATTAAAAAAAGAACAAGATTTGCAACGTCTTTTGGCGTCCCTATTCTGTTTTTTAAAATTCTTTTTGCTTCAAGTTCTGTGATGTCAGGTGTTAGTACTTCTTTATTCATATCAGTATCAATCCAACCAGGTGCGACTGCATTTACATTAACATATGGTGCAAGTTCAATTGCGAAATTTTTTGTTAACAAATTCAGCGCCGACTTTGACGCGTCATAATCAATTGTAGTTGGGTAAAAGCCGTTTATTGAATTGTTGGAAGAAATATTTACAATTTTACCAAATTTGTTTTCTTTCATTTTTGAGCCTATAATTTTAGTCAACTGATATGCGCCAAAAAGATTTGTTTCAAATGTCTTTTTAAAACATCCGACCGTTCGGTCACACAACTCCATATCACAACAAATTCCAGCATTATTAACCAATATATCAATTTTATCAAAAACCGAATAAACGGTCGAGACCAAGCGGTCAACCGATTTTTCATCGCCAATATTTGCTTGAATTGCCAGTGTTTTTACACCGTATTTTTCTTGCAACTCTTGACATAAATTTTCTGCCAAATGCTTTGATTTGTTGTAATTTATTATAACATTTGCCCCATTTTGTGCTAGTTGGATTGCTATTTCCCTTCCAATTCCTCGGCTGGCGCCTGTTACAAGAGCATTAAGACCTTTCAAATTCATTTTTAAACATATTCTCCATTACAGAATTATAAACATCATTACTAATCTCTTCTTTTGACCTGATTTTACCGTCTTTTACACAATCAATTGTTGCATAATTAAATCTTTTTGCCAAGTAAAGATAGGTTTCTTCCGAGCGTTCTAAATAATCAAAATCATTTTCGTGTTGATCACCTTTTTCTTTTCTTGTCATTTTTAATTGTCTAGAAAAATGGGCAGGCATATGAAGGAAAACAATTTGGTCTGGTCTAGGCAATTTTAAAAATTTATATTCCAAATCTTCTATCCAATTAACCATATTATTGCGCTCTTCCTTATTTTTAAACTTCCCCGCCTGATGCGCCATATTACTTTCAACATATCTATCTAAAACAACCGTGTAGCCGTCGTCAAGTTTTTCATAAACCTTATGAATGTTATAAAGTCTATCAGCGGTGAAATATAAAGAAGCTACTTTTGGGTCAACATGGCTTGCACCTTCCTTAAAAAAGCCTTCGCCAAATTGTTCTTTCCCAAGATAAGGGCCAGCAACAATTCGCCCAGTTGGGCTATCATACATAGGAAAACTAAGCCTAATTGCCTTTATTCCGTTTTTATTCAACCTATCAACAAGCATTTCTGTTTGTGTTTGTTTCCCCGAGCAATCGGTGCCTTCTACCAAAATAATCTTATTTTGCATATCTCTCCCCGCCATCTAAACTTAAAAAAAGGACCACCCAAGCGGTCCTTTAACAAACTTTTAATTAGCCCCTTTTCACTTCGCTACTTTTCAAGCACTTTGTGCAAACATATTTTTTTGTTGGGGTTGTTCCTTCAAGCACAGTAACCTTTTGAACATTTGCTTTTTTATGTGTCAAAGTTCTTCTTGTCATTTTAGAACTTCTGTAACTCAAATTGCTGGCTCTCATTTGGTCCTTGCCACAAATCTCACATTTTGCCATTTGTCATTTCTCCTTAAATATTCTACTTTGCTATTATACACAACTAAAAAAAATTGTCAACAAAAAGATAAGTAATTTCTGTAAAGTTTTATACTTTGCGTAGCCTTATTGCTATTTGCATAAGAATAAAACAATATATTATTTTTAAACTTTTCAATAATTTCAAAAAAATAAGTTTACAAAGGGATTAAAAACTGATAGAATAT
>CAKVCH010000036.1 GCA_934725745.1 uncultured Clostridia bacterium
ATATGATTCAGACAACTTTTACGGCTCGACAAGATACAATTACAAGATAACGAAAAAGCGTTACACGGGCGTTATAAATGCCACTGATAGACTCGTTGACTACAACCCAGAATACACTGCAAGCCAACTTAAATCCATTATTCAAAGTATGCTCATTTGCGATATGTCTCTTGTTCAAGAAGTTCAAATAAGGGATGTTTTAGCAGATAGAATACTTGACTTTGACACGGAAGATTGGGTGAGCGAGTTTGTCGATTGCGCGTCGCCAAAGAAAATAAAATTTATCATAATTTTTAAAGACCCAACGGTTGCAAATAGAGAAGATGTGGGCGCCGAACTTACATTCAAAAAAATCAGCATTACAAGCGACCTTTTGTCTCCAGCGGACGACGACGCGTCTTATACATATTCTGGAAACGCGGTGTATAAAGAACTTGCTTTCCGCGGAGTCTCTCTTGCGCCAAACAAAAAGGGCGGGACAAAAGAAACAATCCTTGACGGGCAATATACAATCGTTTACGGCAAGAAAAAGGGCACGGAATATGACACAAGTTATGTCACTGTAAACGACCGCTTAGGCAACTTGATTTTTGTTTTAAAATACAACTATTATGTTGAAAACGCATCGGGAGAGTTCGACCTTATGGAAGGCTTTTTCCCAATTTCGCCAAATGTCGTTCAAGTGGACGGCGAGAGCGTAATAAAGAGTTATAAAGTAGAATATTTTATTGAGAGTTCAGGCTCAAATTACTTAACGAGCGTATCTTTAAGAGAGAAAACATTTACTATTGCAAAAACGACCGACCTTGGTATTTTTGTCAAAAACTACACGACAACTTACACGGGGAACGACTTGTCAAGTCTATTTAACGAGTCTCTTATTGAAGTGACAAATTCGCTTGGTAGAGCAGTTAATTTTAGATTATTTAAGAAATCTAACGACTTGTCAACGGGTGTCTATAACGAAAACAACGGCATTTGTCTAGTCTATTCAATCACAAAAGACGGCTTTGAAATGGCGCGTATTGTAGACGCGGGCGAATATAAAATTAGGGTCGCGCTTATGTATTTCTCGACCTTTAAACCACAAAATTATTTTGGCTCTTTAAACCTAAACGGCACAAAATACACTGCTGAACAAATTGTTGAGCGCGGGGCGGACACGGATGTAACCTACGCTGTCGGTGTTGAGGTGAAGTTTGTTGTCGATAAAGCGCCTTTCCCTTATACACTTTCAAATGTGGAAGATTTCGCAACTGGAACAAATTTCCGAGTCGCACAAAGGGAAATCGATGGTAGTACAAAAACGATTATAGAGATAGCAAACGACGGCACTTTCGCGTTAAACGAAGAAGCCTTAAAAGATTTTACCCTTTCGTTCTCAAAAGGCAGTAGCAGTTTTTCGGATGTTAGCGATTTGGTCGTTGAAGAAGAATCGGACTACACCGACTTCTACTTTGACTTGATTTGCGTGTCGGGCAACTTTCAATCAAGCGAAAGATTTATTATCCGCAAATACGCTGGCGCACTTCCAGAAGATTGAGAAATTGGAACGACCGACAAGGGGTATTAGATAACGCATTGTCTTTAAAAGTTTAATATTAAAATTAAAAAGGTTGGAGAAGCATTTTCTTCAACCTTTTATCTTAATTGGCAAAATTAAGAATATGAAAAATCAAGTAGAGATTTTAAACTGCAAGCATTGATTTTAAAAGATTGGTGTTAAGATTTTAAAAGGTTGGAAAATTGTTTTTCTTTAACCTTTTTTGTTTTTGGTTTTTCTTTTAACTTTTTTGTAGCGTATTTTCTCAATCTTGACTTTTTAAGGGAAAAATGGTAGTCTAAAAAAAGGAGAAAAGGAAAGTGATTGACGCAAAAAGAATCGCGATTTTACAAAAAATTTATAGCAAATTAAATGAAAAAACGCCTTCTAATTTTGACCCGAGTTTTAATATAAGGTCTTACAGTGAAAGTATTTTGGAAGACCTATTTTTGGCTTTAGGCAATGACGACGATAAGTTGACTCTTGCCCAAGTTGCTCATAATAGCGACCTATGTCGCACCCTTGCTGAAAAGAAAGAACTAGGTCTAGTGGAGTCTCTTAGATACGAGCGACTAAAAAGTGTAAATTCGGAACTTTATAAAACCATAAATTTTGACATTCTAAGTGACGACTACGCTTTTTTAAAGGACGAGTTACCCCTAATTACAATTGACCAAAATGTTCAGATGCGCATTTTGTCTTTAAATAAAAATAGGCTAGATTGGTTTAAACAAGTTTTTAGTAGAGTAAAAGAAATTTCTAGTTATCCACCTTACTACATTTCGCGAATTTTGGAAAATATTGGCGACAGTCCCTTTGAAGATTGCCCACCTTTTAAGTCAAAATGTGTGAAATTATGTGATATTTTGGATAAAAACAAAGAACCTTTAACTGAAATGGAACTAGACAACATTATATATATGTTGTCGTCGTCGGGCGGGGCACAGTATGCAAAATATGTCGACGAAAAATCTGACATTTCAAATATTCAATCTCCGCAATTTAAGCTGGCACTTTCTTTAAATGATTTTATTTCCGACCAAAAATTGACTAAAAATAAGGACATAAACGGCATAAAACAAGCATTTTTACTCCGTTTTTTTGGAATTTTGTTTGATGACAAAGAAAATCCGCGTAACGATATGGCGTTGCAAATTTTGGCGCGTTTTAATCCAAATGGGCTTGAAATAACAGACGAAAATAATTGGTTATTTTTGACCTATACGAACTTAAAAAAGGTTTATTCAGAGAAAAATTCCGACCTTTTAATTCAAATCTATGAGTCGCTTGACTCGCAAAAAGTTTCTCCGACATTAAATGCAATGACGACCTTTCAAAATGAGCTTAGAAGAGAGTTTTCAAAACAGACAAACGAAGCGCTTTTTAAGACAAAAAAGGGAAAAATAAAGGAATATAACGGTGTAAAAGTTATCGAGCCAGACGGCGATTTTAAGTTGCTTGTGACTGCAATTGGCGCGTTTGGAGTTTTAAAAACACCAGAAAATTTTAATGATTATTGGAATAGTAGGCTTATTAGGTCACATGGCAATTGTTGCTCGCTTATTGCAAACGACAGCCTTGCAATGGCGCGCGTTAGGACGGTAATTTTTGGCTTTGAAGATATGCCACTTGATAGCCTTTTGGCTGAGAGTAATACAGACATAAACACAACCCCAAAAAGTTGTCACTATGATATTAACGGACATGTTAAATGGCAACACTATTTTTCGCCACAAACGCTCATTGATAGAACCCGCTATTATTTTAACGAACTCGTCTATGAGCGCAAAAATTTGGACAAAAACGCTCAAAATTTCAAGAAAAACCCCGACTATCTTGTTTTTATAAAGGAATATGAAGACGGTGTTTTAGATAGATATAAGGACAATGAAAAGGCGCTTGAATATATCAAAAAACAACTTGAAGACGAAGAAAAGCGCTTTAAAATAACCCTTAAAGCGTCGCAAGATTTTGGGGATTTGCCGATTGTCCTAATTAACCGCGAAAGTTGCGCGAAAGCGCAGAGAAAAATGGTCGACGAAATGGCAAAGGAGTTTGAAAAGACCCATAACCCAGATTTAATCCCAAAAATGCTTACAAAATTTCAAAACAATTACACGGGGCTTCGCGATTTTGCAGGGTCGCACATTCTTAATAAAAGCACCTATTTCCCACGAAAGAGAATGCGAGAGTTGCAGTTTATGATTGAAGATTATATTCTAAATGAACCCGACAAAAAGAAGTGGTCGCCCGTACTTGACAGTTATCAAAGCGTCATTTCAAAGGAAGAAAAAATTTGTAGTCCAAGCACTGTTACTTTTGCGCTTGACCCAAAATCCACTCAAGAAACCATAAATAATGTAATTGCTAAAAAGATTTTATCTCTGTCGCGCAATGACGCCGATAATTTGGAAAGTATTTCATCCAAAGAAGAGTCGTCTCCCGAGCACTAAATTTTACTAAATGTGGATAAGTTGAGAGAAAATTTGGTGTTTTTTAAAAAAAATAGTAAATAAAAAAGAGCGGATTTTGGGTCCGTTCTTTTGGTTTTAATTGTGCTTTTGTGTAGCAAAAGATTACAAATTGTGTAAAGATTACAAATTGTGTCTTTTTTGGAATTTTTCGACCTTTCCGCTAGCGTCAACAATCTTTTGTTTGCCAGTAAAGAATGGGTGACATTTGCTACAAATATCGATTTTAAGTGTTTCGCCTGGCTTTGTCGACTTTGTGACAAACTTTTCCCCGCAAGCGCAAACAACTTCTACATCATGATAATTTGGTTGGATTTCTTTGTTCATTTTTTGCCTCCTGTAACCTTTAAGTTCTATTCTAACGCCTAGTATAACTTATTGTGCGATTTTAGTCAATGTTTTTTTATCGTTCGCGAAAAAATATTTTTTTTCATTATTTTCATATTGATAAGATTTTTTATATGTTCACCTTTTATCTCAAAAAGATATGGTCGTAAAAACTTTTTTAAAATGTGATATGGATATCTTTTTAAACTAATTTTTATTTTGCGTGAAAGTTCTTTTTTTGGAAATAATTGCTAAGGGGTGAAAAAGTTAATAAAAAGCACTTAAAACAAATGCAAATTTTTTGCACTTATAAATATCAATTTTTATCAAAATAAAAAACGAAATTAAGTCGCTTTTTAAGTCTTCCAAAAAAGGTTTTAAAAATTGCCATACTTTATTTGACAAAAAAAATTAAAAATTATATCATTATTTTGTAGAAAAGTAGGCTGGGATGGGGCTTTTTTAAGGAACAAAATTTGTTTAATATTTAGTGCAAAATAAAAGCAATTTTTTTGGAAAAATTTTCACACTTTTTTTAAAAAAAATATTTCAAAAAATACTTTTTTATTGACAAATTTTTTAGGAGTTTTTATGAAAAAAGGCACTCTTATTTTTAGCGGGATTTTAACCTTAATTTTTTCGGTTTTTTTGCTCGCAGTTTCAGTTTTAATGCTTGGCGTTAAACTTAATTTAGAGTTTATAACAAATCTACTAAATGTGGAATTTTTAGCGAAAACTGTCGCTATTTGTTCGCTAATTTTTGTTACGCCCGTGGCGTCATTTTTCCCTGATAATGCGGATTTAATAGGGACTATTTTAGTGGGACTTCTTTTGGCGTATAGCGTATTTTCTTTGGTGTCTAGCATTATTCAATTTGCAAACACGAAAAAGGACGAAGAAAAACTCGTTAAAGCAAAAAAACTTAGCAAAATTGCGGATATTTTTAGAATAATTTTCTGTGTTTTTGTCTTGCTATTTATCATTTTAAGTTTTGTAAAAGACGAAGTAAAATCTGCAAGCGAAATCGTGGCTTCTGCGCTTAATTTTTCCTATATAAATTTAATAGTCGCGTGCGCGTTCCTACTTGTAGGCATTTTGATGTTTGTTTTGCCTATGGTGGCGTACAAATATGTCGGGAAAAACGCGGATGCACAAAATATGCAAGGGCAGAACGCGCAAGGTCAATATGTTGAGAACACGCAAGATGGGAATTATGCGGGACAATATGATAACGCGCAATATCAAGGTGGGCAATATGCTTATGACGCGGGACAACAAATGGGTAGGCAAGACCAATATTACGCCTATAACGACACCCAACCTATCAATCCAAACGACCTTATTAACGACCAAACGCAACAAGGCGAAATGTTTAACCTTGTGCCTGGGCAAGACGGAATTCCACAAAACATAACCCAAAAAGGGCTTGAAGACTTGGCAAGGCTTGAGCGTCTTCGCGCGAGTGGTGCGATTGACGATAGGAACTATTACGCCCTGAAACAAAAAATTTGTTCAACAAACCTTAGTTAAAGACTATTAAAGTTTAAAAATTAAAAACGGTTGTTTAAAATCTGTTTTATGAGCCATTTTAAGAAATTTTGTAAAGTTTAGTAAAAAGGAAAGTATCTTAAAACATAAAAAATTACTAAAAAAAATTTTAAAATTGGTAAAGACAATTAAAAAAGAAGAAAAAAGGAGAAGTTATGCTGACAAAAGAAAAGAATGTTAGAAAAGTACTTTTGTGTGCATTTTTTGCGCTTGTGGTGGGCTTTTTGACCCTTTTTATGGGGAACAATCTTGCTCTTGCAAGTAGTGTTACGGGAAATCAAAATGTTGTAACTTTTAATTTTTCTTCAAGTGATTTTGTAGAAGACGCCGGGGCTTTTAGTTCTGAATACAATGGCGCATATCATAGCCTTGTAGCGACTTTGACCTATGACAACACGGCAACAAATTATCAATGGATTTATAAAACAAGTGACGGTGAAAGCGTTGTAGACGCGGGATTTATTTCAAACGATTTGACCGCAAAAACAACAACCCTTAAAATTAAAAATGTTGCTGAGTCGGGAGTTTACTATATAAAGGTTCTAAATGGAGACACTGTTATTGATTATTCTCCAGATGTGATAGTTACCATTTTGCCAAAAACGATAAATTTAAAAATTACATCTGTCGTTTCGCGCACCTTTAACGGCACAAATAAAGTTGAAATAACAAACGATTTTCGTGCGGATATGTTAGCAACTGGTGATAGTTCAACAATCTCGTCGACGGGAATTTTACCATCAATCGACGCGGACGAAAATATTTACATAACAGATGTTGTACATACC
>CAKVCH010000037.1 GCA_934725745.1 uncultured Clostridia bacterium
AGCAGATATGATAGTGCCAACTATAAAGCTAAACTCAAAAAGAACGGAGTTAGGGTTTTGTCTGCAAGAGAAAATATTTCAGATGATGCTAGCGGTGTGCTAATGGAGTCTGTGCTAGAAGGTATGGCAGAATACTATTCAAAAGAGCTTGGTCAAAAAGTAAAACGAGGAATAAATGAAAGTTTAATCAAAGGTAACTACATTGGTGGAAGTGTTAATCTAGGATATAAGATTGTTGACAAAAAATGGGCGGTAGAACCGCAAGAAGCACGCCTTGTGGAAGAAGTATCCAAACAGTATGCTAATGGCAAGTTTGCAAAAGAAATTTGCGATGATTTGAATAAAAATGGTTTCAAGAACAAACAAGGCAAAAAGTTTACTGTGGAGATAATTGCGAAAATGCTTCGCAATAGAAAATATATTGGTGAATTTAATTGTAAAGGAATAGTTTATAATGATATTGTTCCGCCAATCATAAGCAAGGAATTATTTGATAAATGCAATAAAATTATGGATCAACATAAACATAGACAAAAACACAAAAATAGAGTTGATGATTACATATTAAGTAGCAAGCTATATTGTGGGTATTGTGGTTGCACCATGACAGCTGAATCCGGTAATGGAAAATGTGGGACAAAGCATAGATATTACAAATGTAGAAATCGTAAACATTTAATAAAAGAATGCGAAAGTAAAACAATTAGAAAGGATTATATTGAAAATCTAATTGTTGATGTAACAAAGAAACATATTTTAACAAAATCAAGAGTAGATCAAATAGCAAACCTAATTGCAAAACAATATAATGCCGAATTGGGAGAAAATTTAGAACTTGCAAATTTACAGGCACAATTAAAAGAGATTGACAAACAAATTGAGTCTTTAATTATTGCAATTATGAATGGTTTAAATTCTAAATCCATTGAATTGAAAATAAAGCAATTAGAAAATGAAAAATCCATTTTAACAGAAAAAATGGTTTTATCAGAATCGCACCAAACGAAGCCAATAAAACCAGAAGATATAAAACACTTTATATATTATTTTATGAGTAAAGATTACTTAAATCACAATGAAAGAGTGGAGTTCCTTACCAAGTTTATATCAAAAATAATTTATTATAATGACAGACTAATAATTATTTATAATACAAAACCAAACGATAGTGAAGAAATAGTAATTAATAGCAAAGAAGATATAGAAAAGATTGAGAATACAATAAAAGATTTAGAAGAAAAAAAGTCGTTCAGCGTAAATCACGCCGAACGACAGGTTAATGGCGGAGAGGGTGGGATTCGAACCCACGTGAGATTGCTCTCAAACTGATTTCGAGTCAGCCCCGTTATGACCACTTCGATACCTCTCCTTGTTTGTTTTGTTCACTTAATTTTGATGTGTTTTTTTATTGGCGGTTTTGTGTTGCATAAGGCTTTTGTGGGGTTTTTGCAAGGTTTTTTGGTTGAGATTTACACAAAATTTTTTGATTTGACCACTTTGACATACACAAGGTTTCTTGCTCGATGTTTTCCTTGTGTAAACGCTTTTTACTCAATTCAAACATAATTTTTTGTGAACATATATATTTTGCTTAAATTATATCTAAATGTCAAGAAAAATTTTAGGTTTCGCAAATTTCTCTTTTTGGGGTAAAAACAATTGTTAGTTTTGCTCTAAAAAATTTAAAGCGACAAGGAAATAATTTTGTTCTGTCAAGTGTTGGCATTTTTCTTTACTTTGTTTATTGGATGTGGTAACATTTATTTAATTATTACATAGATAGATGTGTAAAAAGGGGAAATAAATATGAAAAGGAAATTTTTGTTCGTACTCATTGCATTTTGTCTATTTGTACCTTGCACTGTGCTTACTGCGTGTGGTGGCGGAAATGATAGTGCTGGAAATCCAGAAGGACACACTCACGCATACACTTGCCAAGTGACAACAGACAAGTATCTTTGTCAACAAGCAACTTGCACTTCAAAGGCTAGATATTATTGGTCTTGCAGTTGTGGGGAAAAGGATCCTAGTAATAGGAATTTTGAATATGGCGAAGCCTTGGGACACACGCCCGCACCCGCTACTTGCCAAGAGTCTCTTACTTGTTCGCGCTGTGGGGAACTTTTAGGTGGCTTTGGAAATCACTCTTTTGATGAAGGCGTGGTTTTATCTGTGCCAACTTGTTCTACGCAAGGCGAAACTCTCAAAACTTGCTCCGTTTGTGGCAAGGAAGAACACATTTATTCTCAAGCTCTAGGACACAAAGGTGAATGGTATGTGACTGCAAAGCCACGCTGTTTTGACCCTGGAAACAGACAAAGGATTTGCACTGTTTGTAATGAAATTGAAAATGAAAACTTGCCACCGATAGGTCATCACGAACTCCAACCAGCGACTTGCACCGAAGGCAAAAAGTGTAAAAACTGCCACTATGTCGAAGGGGCTGGAACGGGGCACGCTTTTGAAGGTGAATGGACGACGAAAACAGCGCCTACTTGCTTGACAAGTGGTGTTGAAGAAAGAAAATGCGCCCATTGCGACGCGACGGAAGAAAGGAATGTTTCGGCTCTAGGACACACGGGCGATTGGAAAGTTACGAAACCAGCGTCTTGCACAACTACTGGCACGGAAACAAGGACTTGCACAGTTTGTAACACTGTTTTTGGTTCAAGAGAAATCCTTGCAAAAGGGCACTCTGGCGATTGGACGACAGTTTCACAATCGACCTGCACGACGCAAGGAAAAGCGGAAAGAAGGTGCAGTATTTGTGGCGATTATGAAGAAATGACCTTGCCAAAAGCAATGCACACTTACTCAGATTGGGTAGTCGATAAAGTCGCCGATTGTTCTACGATGACAAACGGTCAAAAACATAGGTCTTGCACCGTTTGTGGGTACAATGATAGCGCGACAATTATTGCTTTACATAATTATTCAAAAGATTGGACAATAGAAACCGAGCCAACTTGCACGACTGACGGAAGTAAATATAAAAGTTGTACTTCTTGCAACAGTAAGCAGTATGAAAAGATTACAAAAACGGGACACAAGGGCGAATGGACGACAACTCTACTTGCAACTTGCACAACTGACGGCTCGCGCGAGAGAACTTGCACAGAATGTGGCGAGAACGAGACGGAGATATTAAACAAATTAGGACACGACTTAGTGCCAGTTAATTACACAAGTGGAGATAATTTTGATTGTATTACTCGCAAAACTTGTTCGCGTTGTGGACATAACGAAGACACAAAACATGGTCGCCACTCGTACAGTGAACCTGTCTTAATGTATGACCCAGATTGCGAAAGAGACGGGCTTGAGATTCTTACTTGTTTAGAATGTGGGTACCAAATTTCAAAAGACAAAATTAGATTAGGTCATAAATTTGACACAACTTTGGGAACTGACGGCTGGGTGACAAGAGTTGAGCCAACTTGCACAAAAGACGGTTGGAAGCGTAGAACTTGCACGGTTTGCAACAAGGCTTTTGATAATAAAATTCATACAGAAGGGCACCAATATGGTGATTGGACGACAAAAAAAGCAACTTGTACAGTTGAAGGCTCAAGGTACCACGAATGTACAAAATGTGGACTAAAAGAACAAGAAATTTTACCTGCTCTTGGTCACGACTTTGGAGTGTTGAGCGGTGAATGCTATGGTCAAGAAGGAAAAGCGTGCACGAGATGTTCAACACATATTCATAAGCATGTTTACGGCGATAACGGCTGTACAGTGTGCGGTTTGGAATATACAAAAATGCAATATGTCTTGTCAGACGACGGCACATATTACATTGCAAAGAATATTGACTACACGGCTTTAACAAGCAAAATTACATCAGTTTTTATTAGAAAAACTTACAACGGAAAACCAGTTGAAGAAGTGGGGATGATTTTTCCAACAGATTATAGTATTTCAAGTTCAACTAAGAGCAATTTTGAAAACCTTAAATACTTCATTTTCCCAGACGGGATAAAGATCATAAACAAATTTAGTGAATATTCTTTAATGGATGTCGAAGGGATTATTCTTCCTGATAGTGTAACAACAATTGGGGCAGAAGCGTTTAAGAGTTTAATGTGGTTAAAGTATATTAACGCGCCACAAGACCTTAAATCAATTGGCTATTGTGCGTTTGGATATCCAGGTTCGGGCGCTTGGTGGGAAACACAAAATGACGGCATATTATATTTTGGTAATTTAGTATATGGATATAAAGGTGTGATGCCAGAAGGCACTGTTCTAACATTAAGGGACGGCACAACGGGAATTGCAACTTGCGCTTTTGATAACAAGAGTAATTTAAAAGGAATTGTTATCCCAGATGGTCCTTTTGTCATAGAAGATTATGCTTTTAGAAGTTCTGGACTTGAAAGTTTTACACTCAGAAGCGATATTGAACTAAAAGAAGGCGTTTTTGAAAGGTGCTCAAAACTAACAAATTTGACTATAGAAAATGGCGTGACAAAGTTATTAGGATTTAAGTACTGCGGAATTACAAGTTTAGTCATTCCAGATAGTGTCGTAGAAGTTTGCGACGGGGCGTTTTCGGGATGTTCTTCGTTAATATCCATTAAATTTGGAAGTGGTTTAACAACAATTGGCAAGTATGCGTTTGATGGATGTGGACCAATCGAAACGCTTACAATTCCTAGCAGTATTCAAACAATAGGCGATAGCGCCTTCAATGGGTCAAAGATTAAAAATGTAGTTATTTCGGACGGAGTGCTTACTATAGGTGATAACGCATTCTATAATTGTAAAGACCTTAAAACAGTCAAAATAGGAAATGTAGGAACAATTGGGAAATGGGCATTTCAATGGTGCACTGCTTTGACAGATGTAACAATTAACTCGTGTGAAGAATTGGGCGCATTGGCATTTAAAGACTGCGAAGCACTTGAAAACTTGTCTATTAAAGGCAAAGTAAGCAAAATAGATGATTCTGCATTCGCTAATTGTAAGGCAATTAAAAAGGTTATTATTTCAGAAGCATCAAAAAGACCATCTATGTATAGCAATGTCTTTGATTACAATTTAACCGCCGAAGTGACATATGGGGGAACAAAAGAAGATTGGTTTTGGTCTGATTGGGATCGTTACTTTAATTATTCAAGTTGTACAATTACTTGTTCTGACGGCGTTTATGATGGAGTTTGGCGATAATTTTATATAAAAAAAGTGAATCTCGTTTTAGGGGTTCACTTGTCTTAATCTAAATTTTCTTGTGAAAGAAAATAAACCCTTATACTAAATAATTATTACATAAATAAACTTACGAATGTTTGACAGTAAAAAAAATAAAGGTTATAATTTTATTACCAGTGGCAACAAGTTAAACGAAGTTGACAGTGTTAATTTTATTACCAGTGACAACGGAGAGAACGAAGTTGACAGTGCTAATTTTATTACTAGTGACAACGGAGAGAACGAAGTTGACAGTGCTAATTTTATTACTAGTGACAACAAGTGAAAGTAGAGTTGACAATGTTAAATCTATTACTCGTGGTAACAAGTTAAACGAAGTTGACAGTGCTAGTACTAGCGTAGTTGCGGTGATACTAGCGAAGTTGATAGAGTTAAGTTTACTACTATTAGTGACAATTTTATTTATGAGCCGTGACGATGTTAACTTTATTACTGGTTTAGTGGATTTTAGATAAACTACTTATTAAAAATGTTTTGAAACAGATTTTAAACGGGCGGGAAATATGGAAGAGATAGAAAAGTATTTGGATTTTTTTGAATTTTCAAGAGAACTTGAAGGCGTAATTAAATGTAAAGACGAAAAACTGTACAAAGAGATTTTTTCGTCGCGTTTTCGCGTCCTTGTTTTTTTGCATAAAGTGGGGAGTGCCACTGCGACTGAACTTGTCAACCGTTTAATGATTCAAAAGTCCAACATTGCATCAATGTGTAAGGAACTAAAAAAGAAAAATTTGATTATTTGTAGGACTTTTGAAAGGGATAGAAGAATAATATATTATAGTCTTTCAAAAGCGGGAGAAAGAAAAGTACTTGATATTGTTGAAGGATACAAACAAGCGCTTGAAGGGGCATTTGGCAAGGAAAACGCGCACGCAATAAGCGAACATTTTGAGTCGATAAATAAAATTGTAAATGACAATTTGTAAAATAGATTAGGGGGAAAATATGCAAGAAGTTTTGGAAAAACAAAGAAAATATTTCGCGACAAAAGTGACTTACGATATAGGATATAGAATTTTGCAACTTAAAAGGTTGAAACTCCAAATAAAAGCCTATTATTCGCAAATTTTGTCCGCTTTTAAACTTGATTTAAACAAAGACGAGTTTGATGTCGTGACGACCGAAATTGGGCCAGTTATGAAAGAGTTGTACGATATGATTAGGCACTTAAAAAGGTTTTCAAAGCCACAAAGAAAAGGCGCGTCATTTATGAATTTTGGCGCAAAGGGATATATTATGCACGACCCATACGGCACCGTTCTTATCGCGTCGCCTTGGAATTATCCGCTACAATTGACTCTTTTACCACTTGTCGGCGCTATTGCGGGCGGGAACACTGCCGTCGTTAAGCCTTCAAGAAGTACTCCAAATGTAACAAAAGTTATAGAAAAAATATTGAATGTTTTTGATAAAGAGTACATCTTTGTCGCGACGAGCGA
>CAKVCH010000038.1 GCA_934725745.1 uncultured Clostridia bacterium
GCCGAAGACTTTGAATTGGGTCTTAAAAACAACCTTCCACAACTTTGCCCAATTGACGAACAAGGCGTTATGCTTGAAAATACAGGGTTTTTGAAAGGGAAAAAGACAACAGAAGTTGTCCAACTAGTTATTGATAGGCTTGAACAAGACGGAAAACTTTTCTACGCGCATAAATATAAACATTCTTATCCTTATTGCTGGCGTTGCAAAACCGACCTTGTTTATAAACTCATTTCAACTTGGTACATTAGCCTTGACGACCTGCGTCCACAACTATTGAAGGCGATTGACGATGTCGAGTTTGAGCCAAGTTACGCGAAAAAGAGAATGATTGACTGGCTAAACAATATGGGTGATTGGAACATTTCAAGAAGTCGTTTTTATGGGCTTCCACTTCCATTTTATGTTTGTTCTCATTGCGGGAATGTCCATGTTTTGGGTAGCCTTGAAGAACTCGCTCAAAAGGCAACAAACCCAGAAGAAATTGCAAAAATCCCACATCTTCACAGACCTTACATTGATAATGTTAAGATTAAATGCGATAAGTGCGGGGCAGAAGTTGAAAGGGTCAAGGAAGTCGGAGACTGCTGGCTTGATGCTGGTATAACTCCATTTAGTACGAAGAAATATTTTGAAGATAAAAAGTTCTTTGAAGAGAATTTCCCAAGCGACTATGTTTGTGAAATGATTGAGCAAATTAAACTTTGGTTCTATTCAATGCTTGTTATGAGCGTGACTTTGACTGGAAAAGCACCTTATAAAAAAATTGTAACTTATCAATATGTTAAAGACGAGAACGGAAACGAGTTCCACAAGAGTGGCGGGAATACGCTCGATAGTGATGTTGTAGCGGATAAAGTGGGCGCCGATACAATAAGATATTTGTATGCGGGCGCAAATATTGCAAATGATATGCGCTTTGGCTTTTCGCTCACAGACGAAGCGCGAAGAAAACTTATGAATTTCTGGAACGCTTACATTTTCTATAACACATATGCAGTTATTGATAATCCAGATATTGCAAATTTCAAAGTCGATTATGAACACCTTTGCCCAATGGATAGGTGGCTTGTTGAAAAAATCAATGATTTTGTGACAAAAAGTGACAAAAATTACAGCGAATACAAGTCATATCTTGTTGTAAAAGATTTCGAAGAATTGGTTGACGATTTGACAAACTTCTATATTCGTGTAAATAGGCGTAGATTCTGGAAATCGGATGACAAAAAAGATCAGTTGACAGCGTATTCGTGCTTGTATTTTGCTCTAAAATCTATGGTTCAAGTTATGGCTCCAATCATTCCATTCCTAAGTGAACATATTTGGCAAAATCTTGTTCGTGGAACGGAAAAAGACGCACCAGAAAGCGTTATGTTAAGCGATTTCCCACAACCTATTAACATAAATTCAAGCGGAATTGTAGAAAAAGCAACCCTTGCACGAGACATTATTGCAAACGCTTTGAGACTAAGAAACGAAAATCAACTTAAAATTAAGCAACCGCTTAGAACAATGTATGTCTTATCAACTGACGCCGTTGATAGCGCCGTTGAAGCGTTTGAAGATGTCATAAAAGATGAGTTGAACATCAAAAATATTGAGTTTGAACATAGCACTGAAAAATTTAACATTCCAAGTTTAACTGTGAATTTTAAGACTGCGGGCGCAGTTTTAAAGGGAAATGTCCAACAATTAAAAGAGTATGTGACGACATTGTCAGACGATAAAATGAAAGACCTTGTCACAATGTTCTATCAAAATTCAATTGAAATTGAACCTTTTGGAAAACTTGATAAAAGTTTGTTTAACCTTGTTTTGAAACCAAAAAAGGAATATGTCATAGCGTCACTTGGCGCAGATACAACGCTAGTTTTGGATACAACGCTTGACGAAGATTTGATGCTTGAAGGCGCGTATAGGGAACTTGTCCGTACGGCACAAGTTTTGAGAAAGGAAGCGGACTTTAATATAGAAGACAGAATCGAAATGGATATTGTTTCGACATCTGACTATATCAGAAAAGTTGTTGAAAAATATGCTAGCAAAATCAAGCAAGAAGTTCTTGTTACAACCTTAAATGGCAATATTCCTGCACCAGACTACGCAAAAGAAGTGGAAGTTGCGGGCGAAAAAGTGATTTTAAAATTGAAAGTCGCCAAGGGGGATTCAAAATAATGTGTGATGTTATTTTTGAAGACAATCAAGTTTTGGTTGCAGTCAAGCCACAAAATATCCCAGTTCAACTCGACAGTAGCGAAGACAAAGATTTCTTGACAATGCTAAAAGACTACTTAATTAAAGAACATAACAAACAAGGCAACGCTTTTTTGGGGCTTGTCCATAGACTAGATAGACCAACGGGCGGAGTTATGGTTTTTGCTAAAAACTCAAAAAGTGCAGAAAGATTGTCTAAACAAATCCAAGATAGGTCTGTTGAAAAAATTTATTTCGCGGTATTAAACGGTGTTCCAAAAAATAGACAAGGCACGCTTAAAAACTATCTCAAAAAAGACGAAAGGACAAACACTGTTAAAATTTGCCCACAATACGAAGATGGCGCAAAAGAAGCAGTGCTAAACTATCAAGTTTTGGAAACAAAAAACGGACGAGCACTCGTAAAAATTTTGCTTGAAACAGGTCGTAGTCACCAAATAAGAGTGCAATTTGCGGGAATAAACTGTCCTGTTGTTAACGACCAAAAGTATGGTAACCAAAATGAAAAAGGGAATTTGGCTCTTTGGGCGACAGAAATTAAGTTTGACCACCCAGTAACAAAAGTTAGACATACTTTTAGAGTCCCACCACCATATGATGAAGGGGCGTGGAAAGATTTTAATGTTGCTAGATTTTTGCTGGTGTAAAAACTAAACAAGACAAATATGTAATTACGCTTGAAAGTAGCTGGATAAAAGAATAATCCTTTAATTGGATTGCGTTAAAAATAAGACCCCAGATAGTCAGTGGGATTTATACACAATAAAAAAATACTCCTAGAGATTTTCTAGGGGTATTTTTTGCTACATTTTTTTTGGTTAGTATAGGTGGATATTTTCTATTGTTTATTTTACTTTTTCAATATAAAATTCATTATGTAAATTAACATTTTTTCTTAAAACTTACTCTTTATCACAAACAAGCGCTTCGGTCGTAAGCATTGTTGTTACAACACTAACACTGTTTTCGAGCGCCGAAATCGGAACTTTTGCTGGGTCAATAACACCCATTTTAAATAAATCACCAAATTTTCGAGTAAGAGCATTGTATCCATAATTTTTTGAATGCTTTTTGTCAATTTTTTGTGTAATTTCGTCTACATTTTCGCCCGCATTGCTTAGAATTTGTTTAAGTGGGGCAGAAAGAGCCTTAGTAACAATCTCAAAACCAATTTTTTCTTCTTTTGACTTGCATTTTTTTATTTGTGTTTTTAAAAAATTAGCCAATTTGTAAAGCGTAACTCCGCCCCCAACGACAATGCCTTGTTCGATTGCGGAAGTTGTGGCAGAAAGTGCGTCTTCAATCCTAAGTTTCATTTCTTTCTGCTCAACATCCGTATTTGCACCAACCATAATAGTTGCTATTCCGCCTTCCAAATTTCCAAGCCTTTTTTGAAGTTGCTCTTTATCAAAATCAATATTGCACATTTTGATTTGTTCTCTTATACTTTCTTTTCTTTTTTCTAGCCTTTCATTTTCTTTGTTTGCCGAAATAATTATTGTTGTGTCTTTTGTGATTTTTGCATTTTTAATTTCACCCATATCTTCAATCTCAATGTCTGACAACTTTTTTTCACTTGCACTTGTAACAACAAAAGTGCCTGTCAAACACGCCAAATCTTCGAGCACTGCCATTTTTTTATCCGCGTAGAAAGGCGCTTTTATAATTGCGCATTTAAACGCTCCACGCATTTTGTTTACAACAACAGTAGATAGCGCTTCATCTGAAATGTCGTCACAAACCAAAAGTAGTGGCAAATTTGCGCTCATTATTTTTTCTAAAATTGGCAAAATTTGATTAAAATTATCGATTTTCTTGTCTGTAATAACAATTTTTAAATCCTTTTCTTCAAATACGCCTTTGTCCATATTGGTTGCAAGATAGGGAGTAATCAGTCCTGTTTCTAAAGTCATTCCACTACTAATTATTAGTTCTGTCTTGCTAGTTTTACTGTCCGTCAAACTTATATTACAAGAGTTATTGCAATTATACGCTCGAGCGATTAGTTTTCCTATATCTCTATTTTGTGAAGAAATTGTCGCAACATTTTCTATGTCTTGACTGCTCTCAATTTTCTTAGATAGTTTCTTAATTTTGTTTACAATTAAGTCTTTTGCTTTAACAATTCCTTTATTTATTAAAATCGGGCTGTGCTCCATAAGGTTGCATTTTACCCCTAAATTTAGCATTTCTTGTGCCAGCACAATTGCAGTTGTCGTCCCGTCGCCAGCGGTATCGTTTGTTTTTTGGCTAACTTCTTTTATAAGTTTGCACCCCATATTTTCAAAAGTGTTGGGGAGTTCAATCTCTCTTGCAATTGTAACCCCGTCATTTGTGATAAGGGGTGTTGTGTATTTTCTGTCTAGCACAACATTTTTTCCTTTTGGTCCAAGCGTTAATTTTACAATGTTGGCAAGTTTATTAACTCCGTCAAGTAACTTTTGCCTTGACTCCTTTTGGGTTATAATTTCTTTCATTCTTTCTCCTTCATAACTATATCAATTTGTCTTAAAATTACATATTCTTCGCCTTGCAACGAAAATTCCACCGCGGTATGTGGTTCATAATAAATTTTGTCACCGACTTTTACTTGCATAGGAACAAAAACCCCATATTCGTATGCGCCCTTTCCAATGCTTTCGACTTTTGCTTGTTGCAACATCGTTTGTTTGTCGTCAGTAGACATAACAAGCCCGCTTTTTGTCGTGTTTTGAGTAATAACCTTTTTTGCTAGAACTCTATCAAACAACATTTCCATTTTTTTCTCCTTTTATCATACTGCTTGCATATTTTTCATAAATTTTATAATGCAATCATAGTCATTTTAGTTTATATATAGGGCGGTTTTCAAAAAAAAGTGTCAAAAATTTTTAAAAATCCACAAAAAAATGTCAAAATCAATGTAAAAAAGAATAAACTTAAGCAAATTTTGTTTGTTTTTCTCTTTATTTTGATTGACTTACTTATTGTTTTTAATCTTGCCGACATCTTTTCATCAATAATTACGAAAGAAAAAGGCATTTTTTCAAGTGACAAAATTGAAATAAATTCTTATTCATTTTATTGCGTTTCTTCAAAGCACTTCTTGGACGAAAAGCAAGCGACTTTATATGCAGACGAAATTGCTTTAAAGGGTGCGATGGGGCGCGTTTATAAAAATGGCGAATATTATGTATTTGCTGGAATATATCCAACTTTAATTGACGCACAAGAAGTAAAGGAGAATTTGCTTGATTTAGGTTATGAAGCAAGAATCGTTACTTTTTCGATTCCGTCCGTTCTTGAAAAATATAAAGGGAAAAGTAAAGACATTTTAACTAATAGTATAGGTGTTTTAAAAGAAACAGTAATTTCAATGTACAATTTTTGTGAAGATTTTGACGGCGGAAATATAAAAAGGAGCAACTTAAACGGAAAACTTGCTTGTTTGTGTGAGAAAATCGATGATGCGACAAAAAATTTTTCATCAAACTTATCTGGGTTAGATAAAAACTTTTGTCAAACTGTCTTATGTCAACTTGAATTTACGCGTAATAAGGTTGGAGAAGTGATTTTATTTGGCGAAGATTTTGAAAAATGTTCATCGTTATTAAAAAACAATATTTTTGATATAGTCCTATCTTTAAAAAAGGCGTTTTCAAGCGGGAATTAAACATCTTTTTGTCGCATTTGCTTGCTTTAATTTGTTATATTTAGTAAAATAATTATATGAAAAAAAATAAGAAAAATGCAGGAAGAATTGTTGTTATAACTGGCGCTTCAAGCGGGATTGGACTTAGAACGAAAGAACTCTTTGAACAAAATGGCGACATAGTCGTGACTCTTGCTCGAACAAATAGAGACAATTGTGACAATTTCTATTTGTGTGATGTGTCAGACGATAAAAATGTTGAACAAGTTTTTTCACTTATTAAAGAAAAGTTTGGAAAAATTGATGTTCTTATAAACAACGCGGGATTTGGCGTGTCAGGTGCGATTGAACTTACCCCTATGGATGACATAAGAAAAATTGTAAATGTAAACATTATGGGTGTTGTAAGTTGCACAAAATACGCTCTTCCTTTAATTGGGCGGGGCGGGAAAATCATAAATATTTCATCTGTTTGTGCGATGTTTCCACTTCCATATAGAACTTTTTATTGTATGACAAAGTCGGCTGTAAATAGTTTTAGTTATGGGTTGAAGATGGAGTGCAAGCCACTTGGAATTGAAGTCGGATGCGTTTGCCCAGGAGACACAAAAACAAATTTTACAAAAAATAGAGTAAAAATTTATGAAACAAACGCGCGCTACGGAGATAGGATTTTACAAGCAACTAGCG
>CAKVCH010000039.1 GCA_934725745.1 uncultured Clostridia bacterium
GAATAAGACTAATTGATGACAAATTATACCCTAAACTGCGCGCAACAAAAGCGTGAGAAAGTTCGTGCAAAAGCATAACGCAAAGGTAATTTAAAAACAAAAATCCCTGTCCAAAATAAATTAAAATCACCGCGAAAATGATAAAAGTTGGGTGAATTTTTAGTCTTAATTTTTCCATTCTATCTCGTTTGTTTTAACTAGATTTTCGCTTTTATGAATGTAAATTTTAATAGGACTTTTGCCGTCGAGAGCCAAAATTGGACTTGAAGCGTTTACATAATCGCCACTTGCAACGCCTAAAACAAAATTTCCTACATAACGCGAAACATAATTTTCGTTATGTTCAATCTCGACATATTTTTCGCCCGCGGTTGTGTAACCTATGGCCTTGACTCTTCCCTTTGCGATAGAACTAACTAGCCCTGAAAAATTATAACAAAGATAATCATCGGTTGTTGAAATATTCTCACTTTTTGTCGGCAAAACAAATGTGCATTTTTCGTTTGGCTTATTTATTTTCATTCCAAAAAAATATGAAACAAAAGAAACTTCGCTCCCGTCGTCAAAAAGGTCTGTCGTTGGTGTAAAACTCGTGGCAATTGATTTTAGATTATCCATTATTACCCCGCCAGCACGACTAGAAGAATTGTCACAAATGAAAAGCACTAAAAAAATAAGGGCTATAATAACAAGCGTTAAATATTTTTTAAAAAAACAACCTATCTTAGAAAAAAAACTTTTCATATCAAAAATATATGTATAAAATTGTCCAAAATATTACAAAAAACGCCCGCTCAAACATTTATTTTGCTATTCTTTATCTCTATTTTTAATAAAAATGGCAATTATTGCAAAAAATTTCTTGATTTTAACCTTCTAGTTGAAACATCAAACTTAAAATGATATGCTCCGTTTTCGTCTACAAAATAGCCCATTTTTATATCTTGAAGGTCAAGAAAACAATAATTTGACATTAGATTAAAAACTTCGCTTTTAATTAGTGTCAAAAATGCAGACGGGACATCTTCTTTGTCTCTTTTTAGCATATTTTCAATGCGATTTTCTACTTTTGAAACCAATTTCATATTAAATTTTTCTCCTTATGGCGCGTTTAAAAAAGCCAACAAAGCCTTTATACTTTTGAGTGCAATCATAAAGTTTTTTTGTTTCACCCAAGATGTGCTTTGCAAGAAGATTAAATGCGACGAATGATTCGCACGAGCTATTAACTGACCTACCTACCGATAAAAATGTTGTTATACTGTCGTCTTCGGGTATAATTCCTGATAGGTCGGCAGACAAAATTTGACTGATTTTTTTTGCGTCAATCATTTCTTTGTCAACAATCATATCTCCACGAACACGATTTACGACAAGAGAATAATTATTGATGTTGTATGAACCTAAAAGCATCAAGACTTTATCCGCATCGCGCAAACTAGAAAGGTGTGGCGTCACGACAACAAGTGCTTCGTCAGCGCCGAAAACTGCTCGTGAAAAAGGTTCATCTATTCCCGCTGGGCAATCAATTAAAATAAAATCGAAAAAATCACTTAGGCTATCAACAACCAATTTTACACTTTCTTTTGTCACTTTTGATTTGTTATACGAGTGCGCAGACGGCATTATGTAAAGATTTGGAAAATTAAGGTCTTGAACAAGCGCTTGTCTTACGCGACACTTGCCTTCTATAACATCGACTATATCGTATACAATTTTGTTCTCAATTCCAGTCACGACATCAAGATTATTTAGCCCTAAGTCCACATCGACAAGAACAACCCTACGATTAAGCCTTGCGAGCGCAACGCCCAAATTTGCACAAATTGTCGTTTTACCTACACCGCCCTTTCCACTCGTTATAACAATTTTTCTTGCCATATTTTAACTCCTAAAACGAGTATATAAAGTTAATAAAAAAAAGTAAAACGCAAGCGCATTTTACTCTTCATTTTCGACAAAAATTGTTAAAATTTGCATAAAAACAATCTAATTTTTACCTAAATACAGCGAGATTTATTTAATACAAGTAGTAAAATTCTAATTCTCTTCAACCACCTTTTGAAGAAGATTTGGATTGGAAAACAACTTTTCGCTCCCCAAAACTCCCGCGAATTCAGGATTATCAAGTTGAAAAACGGTCATTTTTAAGGCTTTTTTGAAAAAGTTTTCAAGCCCAGTTATTTGCGAACCACCACCAAAAAAGACAATCCCGTCGTTTTTGACATCAAGCGCAATTTCGCTACTGCACTCTAAGAAAAATCCGTTAATCGCTTGGATAATTTTAAGATAACCTTCATAAATAGGACGCATTATATCTTTTGCTGAAATAATAGTTGAGATTTTGTTTTTTGTACTTTCGTCTTCCACTAAAACTTCCATATTGCTCTTGTCCGTTTCATATAGACTTCCCACTTCGCGTTTTAATTTACCCGCCACTTGCATGGACAAAAGATAGCCCTTTGTGCTATGAAGATAATCAACAATCGCCTCGTCAATCAAATTTCCGCCGACATTTAAGGTGCAACCACTTATAAGTCTTCCCCCCATTACAATTGCAATTTCCGTTTTACTCCCGCCAAGGTCGACAAGCATTGACGCTTTATTATTTAGTAAAAATGGCGCGTCAACAAAACTTGCACTCACGATGTTATAGACAAAATTTATTTTTGCAAAACCTATCGCATAAAAAACCTTTTTATAATCTTCGTACTCGCTTTCATTTAACCCAATAGGTAGGCAGACAATTATTTTGATAGCAGGCTTGACGAGTTTATATTTGACGACTTTATTCAAAAAATACATCAATATGCGCTCTGTCAATTCCACATTTTTTATTACGCCTTCAACAACCGAATGTACAATAACTTCGTCGTCGCCCGTTTTTCCCCACATTTTTTCTGCTTCAAGCCCAATTTTAGAAACTTTCAAAGTTTTTGCACTTGGCTCGATTATGGCAATAGTAGGCTCGCGCAAAACAACGCCCGTGTGCTTTTTATAAATTGTTGTATAGTTGCTCCCCATATCAATGCAAAGTTCGTAATTTGCCATATTTTTTTTCCTTTCTTGTAATATTTTAGCAAAAAAAGTCGCAAAAACACAAACATTTTCTCATCTTTTTAATAAAATGTGTAAAAACTTTTACATTTTTATTATTCAAGCGCTTTAAAACAATATCCTAAAAGTATTTTTCCATAAAAAAAATAGGTCTAATAAATAAACCTATTCTTTTTGTTTTAAAAATAAAATGTTACAAAACTTCCAATGTCTTTTTGTAAACCTTTTTAAAGTCATTTGCTACTTTGAGCGCTTCGCGAATTTCAATGTCAGCATTCATTGTAACAATGGTTTTCATAATAACCGAATCGCCTAAAATGTCGCAACTAATATCTTGGACAATACTTCTCTTTGTTTTATCAAGAGCCGAAGCAAGTCTTACAATAATTGCAAGTTTACGCATTGCTTCTAAGTCTTCTTCTTCAAACAAATCTTTATATCTAATCCATTCAGTCAAATTAAAGTTATTTGGGTCTTGGTTACTAGCAATAAAACTAGCGAGAGCAATTTCCCTATGCGTAACGCCACATATGTCAGAATTTAATATTATTTCAAAACTATTTTTCTCTTTTCCATAAAATTGAATCCTACGCCCCACATCGTGCATAACTGACGCAATCCTAAGGATTTTCACATAACTTCTTGGCAATTTGTGAAGAACTTTAAGTTGTCTAAATAAAAGCAGAGCCAAATCGCCGACTTGTTTTCTATTATCATTTTCTCTATGGTTTAAAATCGCGCTATTTTCAAGTGAAAAGCCAACAAGGTCTGTGACTGGTTTCTCATTTGTCGAAGGATTAACTATACTAAACAAACGCCCTTCTTTTGCGCCCTTGCTTGATATAACGCAATCTGGGAAATTCCCCGCTTCCATAAGCGCTTTTATCATACACGCGCCACTTGCAAATATGTCCGCTCTATCGTTTGAAACGCCTTTAATTTTCTTAGTTTTATCTATGTCAAGTGTTGTTATTAAGTTGTAAACACTATCCATATTTTCTTTCGTAAAGACATATCCGTGAACCAAATCAACAGGATATTTCCTTATTTTTCTCGACAAACTGCCAACATTCAAAAAGGCATTTCCCGTACCAATAAGCGAGAACTCGTCATTCAATTCTTTTAGCCATTCAATTGAGTCAAGTTCCTTTTTATATCTTTCAACAATTTTTTCACACGCAGTTTTAACATCTTTTTCACTGTCAAACGCTTCCGCCATTTGATATGTTCCGCAGTGAAGAACAGTTTGATTTAATATGTTTCTTCTATTATATTCAACAATTCTAGTGCAAGCCCCGCCAATGTAAACTGCGACGCCCTTTGGAACATCAATAGAATTAACAATCCCGCCATAAAGCGACGAAAGTTCTTCATCTTCACTCAAAATCTTAACTTTAAAACCAACAGAGTTGTACACTTCATCAACAAAACTACGGTAATTTTTAAGATTTTTAAGCGAATTTGAGCCATAAACAACAATGTTGCTTATTTTGTCAACTTCACATATAATCTTGTACATTTTGATGACATTCAACGCTTCTTGCGACCTTGCAAGCCTAAGCAAACCTTCTCCCGAATAGTCTTCAATTATCTTTACTTGCTCGCTGTAATCGTCAATGACTGAGTAGTTGCCGTTTTCATTATATTCAACAACAAGCATATCAATCTTTGTGCTTTTTATGTCAATTATTGCAATCTTTTCCAAAATATTACTCCCTTTCAATGTAGACTCTATCTCTTGCGCCCATACCTAAAAACGCCATAAGATAACTAGTCTTCAATCTTAATAGCGCCAACTGGACAAATCCCTTCACAGGTATGGCACTTTATACAAATTGATTTATCGATTTGAGATTTTCCATCCACCATTTTTATCGCTCCGACTGGGCAAACCCCTTCACACGCGCCACAACCGATACATTTTTCTTTATCAACCATTTTAGCCTCCGATTTTAAGGATAATAACAAAAAGACACTTCCCCTTGTTACTCAGCCTTTGTTTATACATAATAGATATTACACGAGTTTTCAAAAAAAGTAAAGACTTTTATTTGAATTTTGTTTTGCGTGCCAAAATAAGTTTTAAAAACAAAAGAAAAGCCTCGCGCGAGACTTTGAAAAATTATTTAATATTTAGTTTTTTATCTAAATATAAAAGGACTTGGAAATAATCCTTTAATTATACAAACATTTTACAAACCTATTCTTGTATTTTTATACAACAAAGAAAAGCCAAGACCTTAATTATGCAAACATTTTGCAACGCTATTTTTTATATTTGACGATAAACGAAATTGTTTCAATAACGGCAATAATTGACAAAAATACACCAAATAAAATTTTAAGCAAGGCGCTATCAATATCTTTTACTAAAAGAGATGTGCAAATAGCGCAAATTACCCCAAAAAAAGAAAAGGCGAGTGCTTCAAAAACCTTTGTTAAGCCATTTTTAATATTGAAAATAAGGATAAAAAAAGCCATAATGACAAATGAAAAAATATTTATGACTTGCGCACTTTTTTGCCAAACTCCAATGAGAGAAAGAAGCGGAATTAAAACAGTTCCGCCACCAAGCCCCATAGCCCCTAAAACTCCTGATAACAAACCAAATAATATAAACAATGCAAACATTTTATTTTCCCTTTTTAACCTTTAAATAAACGATTTTACGGCACTCAAAACAAGGACAAGGATATACAAAATATTAAGAGTTTTATCGCTCAACTTTCCAAGAAGTTTTGCGCCAATAAGCCCACCAATAAGAGCCCCCAAAGTTACAAAAATCAGGTGAGATGCCTGAAAATGCAAAGTTGTAAGATATATAATCAGTGTTGGAATGCTTATAATCGACATAACAAGAACGGCAGTCGCGTGCGCTTGTTTTTCGGGAAGCCCTAGGAGTTTTTTAAAAATTGGAATGCACAATATTCCGCCACCGCCCCCAAAAATTCCATTTATTGCACCAACAACCCCTGAAAGGATAAAAAAAATTACAAGTTTAGTTTTAGGTTTCATATGTCTATTATGAGTAAATTTTGCGACATTTATTTGTTAAAATTAAAGTTTTTGCAATTCAAACAATACATTTATTACAAATATTTTACAAAATAAAAAGATAAACTTATCACACTTTTAACAAGTCTATTCTTTTTTTTACAGCCTATTTTTATCAAAAATGGAAATTCGACTATATATAAGTTAATATATTTACTAATAATGTAATCTTATGTATAAAAAAACACTTTTTTAGGTAAAATTTAATTGCAATTATAAAAGAATTATTATATAATGCAATAGTTAAGTGTTGTGATAATGACCCTTTTATCTAATTTGATTTTTAAAATGTAGGTTTTTAAAAATCAAAAACAAGACAACATCCTCTATTTTTTGACAACCTTCTTTCTAAAAAAATAAGGTCATGGCACAAAAACAGGCGATTTTAGGGCTAAATTTCACCACTATTA
>CAKVCH010000040.1 GCA_934725745.1 uncultured Clostridia bacterium
TCAAAGGTGGAATTCCTGGACATAAAGATGGACTCGTATCAATTTGCAGTGCTAAAAAGATAGCAAGATAAGGAGTAGTTAAAAATGCCAAAAGTAAAAGTTTATAACACAAAAGCTGAAGTCGTTGGACAGACTACTCTTAGTGATAAGGTTTTCGGCTGTGAATATAACGAACCTCTTATTCATCAAGTAGTTGTGGCTTACAACAATAACCAAAGACAAGGTACAAAGTCGACTCTTCTTCGTAGCGAAGTTAGGGGACACGCAAAGAAGCCTTGGAGACAAAAAGGAACTGGTAGAGCAAGACAAGGTTCTACAAAGTCAGCACAATGGAAAGGTGGCGGTATCATTTTTGCGCCAAAGCCAAGAGACTTTTCTCAAAAGATCAACAAATCAATGAAAGTTTCAGCGTTCAAGAGTGCAATCAGTGCAAAACTTGCAGATAGCGAAGTTGTCGTGCTTGATTCACTTGTTCTTGAAGCACCAAAGACAAAACTCTTCAAAGAAGTTATGGACAACTTTGAAGTTGGAACGAAAAATGTTCTTTATGTTTTGGCTGAAAAGAATGACGACATCGTTCGTGCTTCAAAGAATATTCCAAACGCTCATGTTACTTACGCTGATGTTCTTGGAACATACGACATTGTTGCAAATTCTAAACTCTACATCACAAAAGATGCAATAAAGAAAATAGAGGAGGCTTATAACTAATGAATGCCTACGATATTATTAAAAAACCGCTCTTGTCGGAAAAATCGTACGCAACTATTTCGGATAAAAAATATACTTTTATCGTCGATATAAATGCTAATAAGATTCAAATTAAACAAGCGGTTGAACAAATTTTTAAAGTAAAAGTCAAACAAGTAAACACCTTAATTGTTAAGGGAAAAGTCAAGACTCAAAATACAAAACAAGGCAGAAGCGTCGGAAGAACAAGTGATTACAAAAAAGCAATCGTCGTTTTGACAAAAGATAGCAAGCCAATTGAGTTCTTTGAAAGTTTAAATTAAGGTAGGAGATAGAAAATGGCAATAAGAAGACATAATCCAACCACACCTTCACAAAGATTCCTTACTACGGCTGATTTCTCAGAACTTACAAAAAAGGCTCCTGAAAAATCACTTCTTGCTGTTAAAAACAAAAACGGCGGAAGAAATAACCAAGGAAGAATCTCTGTTAGACATAAAGGTGGCGGAAATAGACAAAAATACAGAGTTATCGAATTTAGACGTTTGCATGACAATGTACCTGCTAAGGTCGAAGCGATTGAATACGACCCAAATAGAACAGCTTATATCGCCCTTCTATCCTACGCTGATGGTGCAAAATCATACATTCTCGCTCCAGTCGGACTTAATGTCGGCGACAAAGTTATGAGCGGGGAAGAAGTTGAAGTAAAAGTCGGAAATTGTATGCCTCTTAAAAACATTCCTGTTGGTTCAGTTGTTCATAACATTGAACTTAGACCAAAGCAAGGTGCTGTTATTGCTAGATCTGCTGGTATTTCAGCAAGACTTATGGCAAAAGAAGGCAAGTATGCAACAATCAAAATGCCTTCTGGCGAAATGAGGCTTGTACTTGCTGAATGTAGAGCAACTTTGGGACAAGTCGGCAATGTCGACCATGAAATCATTTCGATTGGTAAAGCAGGAAGAAATAGACATATGGGAGTTAGACCTACTGTTCGTGGTTCGGTTATGAACCCTAACGACCACCCACACGGCGGTGGTGAAGGTAAGTCTCCTGTTGGTAAGGCTGGACCTGTCACTCCATGGGGCAAACCTGCTCTTGGATATAAGACAAGAAATAAGAAAAAGAGCACTAATAAGTTCATTATTAGTAGAGCGAAGTAGGAGTAGATAAGATGAGTAGATCTTTAAAGAAAAAACCTTATGTCGAACAAAGACTTTTTGATAGAGTTAAGGCTATGAACGAGTCAAACACTAAAAAACCACTCAAAACATGGTCAAGAGCATCTGTCATTTATCCAGAATTTGTCGGACATACAATAGCGGTTCATAATGGAAAGAAGCACATTCCTGTTTACTGCACAGCCGAAATGGTTGGACATAAACTCGGTGAGTTCGCTCCAACTAGGACTTTTAGGGGCCACGGCGCTGATAAAGCGAAGGCTAAGTAAGGAGAGATAAAATGGCAAAGAGAATTAAAGAAAAAACCGAGAAAATCAACCAAACTCGTGACAAAAGACCTGTTGCTAAGGCAAAATACCTTAGAGTTAGTTCTTCTAAACTCGACCTTGTAAATGACCTTGTCAGAGGAAAGAGTTACAATGAAGCAGTCGCGATTTTGAATAACACTCCTAACAAATCTGCAGATTACGTTTTAAAAGTTATCGTTTCTGCAGGTGCTAACGCTGAAAACAAGGGACTTAATAAAGACGACCTTTATGTCGCTGAAATTTATTCAGGACAAGGCGCTACCTATAAAAGACAAAATATTCGTGGCAGAGGGCGTGTTGACCAAATTTTAAAAAGAACAAGCAATATCACTGTTATATTGGATACGGTTAAGTAAGGGGAGAGCAGAAAATGGGACAAAAAGTTAGTCCAAACGGACTTAGAATAGGAATCAATAAGGGCTGGACTTCTTTGTGGTATGGCGATAAGAAAATTTTTGCTAAAAACATTAAAGAAGACAACGTTATTAGAAATTTCATTAAGAAAAAATATTATGCTTGCGCTATCTCTAAAGTTGTTATTGAAAGAACTGAAAAGAGAATTGTCGTTAGTATCTATACTGCTAGACCTGGTATCTTAATTGGTCAAAAGGGTGCAGGCGTCGAAGCATTAAAGAAAGAACTTGCAAAAATTACAAATGCAGATATGATTTCTATCAACATTAAAGAAATCAAAAGCCCAGATGTAGACGCTACTTTGATTGCTGAAAGTATCGCAAACCAACTTGAAAAGCGTGTTCATTTTAGACGCGCTATGAAAATGGCTATGCAAAAAGCAATGAAAGCGGGTGTTAAGGGTATCAAAGCAATGGTCGCTGGTCGTCTTGACGGGGCAGATATTGCTAGAACAGAACATTATCATCAAGGTAGTCTTCCTTTGCAAACTTTGAGAGCAGACATCGATTACGGTTTTGCTGAAGCAAAAACAACTTTCGGTATCTTGGGTATTAAAGTTTGGGTTTACAAAGGCGAGATTTTAGCAAAAAAGACTCCTGTAAAAAAGGGGGAAGTTAACAATGTTAATGCCTAAAAAAGTTAAAAGAAGAAAAGTTCAACGTGGCAGAATGAAGGGCGTGGCAACACGCGGAAACAAACTTGCTTACGGTGATTATGGCTTGGCTACAACTGAGCCAGGTTGGATAACTTCCAATCAAATTGAAGCAGCTCGTATCGCTATGACAAGATACACCAAGAGGGGTGGTAAGGTTTGGATTGATATTTTCCCAGACAAACCTATCACTAAAAAGCCTGCCGAAACTCGTATGGGTAGCGGAAAAGGTAACCCTGAATATTGGGTCGCTGTCGTAAAGCCAGGTAGAGTGCTTTTTGAGATTAGTGGCGTCGCTGAAGATATGGCAAAGGAAGCGCTTAGACTTGCTTCTCACAAATTGCCAGTTGTTACAAAGGTTGTAACAAGAGAAAAAGAAACCCCTAAAACTCAAGAAGACGTAAAAGGTGGTGCAGTTTAATGAAAATAAAAGATATTAGAAATATGACAAATGAAGAACTTAATGCTAAGTTGGCTTCAACAAAGGCAGAACTCTTCAACTTGAGATTTCAACACGCAACGGGCAACCTTGCTAATCCAATGCTTCTCAATACTTTGAAAAAAGATATTGCAAAAATCAAAACTGTTCTTACCGAAAGAGAAATGAATATTAACTCTAACAAAAAGGCTAAGGCATAGGAGATAAGAGTATGGAAGAAATTAGAAACAATAGAAGAACAAAGGTTGGCGTGGTTGTTAGTGATAAGATGGACAAGACTTGTGTTGTCGCTGTCACAAACAATGTTAAACACCCAATTTACAAAAAAGTCGTTAAGATTACTAAGAGATTTAAGGCTCACGATGAGAACAATGAGTGCAAAGTTGGCGACACTGTAGAAATTGCAGAAACAAGACCAATCAGCAAAACAACTCACTTTAGAATTCTTAGAATAATCGAAAGAGCGAAATAATTTATAGGAGAAAGATAAAATGATTCAACCACAAACAAGATTGAAAGTTGCTGATAACACTGGTGCAAAGATTATTATGTGTATTAGAGTTCTTGGCGGTTCATTTAGAAGAAGTGGAAACATTGGAGATGTTATCATTGCTTCTGTTAAAAAGGCTACTCCTGGTGGCGTTGTCAAAAAAGGTGACGTTGTCAAGGCGGTTATTGTAAGAACAAGTAAAGGTGTTCAAAGAGCGGACGGCTCGTCAATTAGATTTGACGACAACGCTGCGGTTATCATTGATAACCAAAAGCAACCACGCGGAACTCGTATCTTTGGGCCAGTCGCTAGGGAACTAAGAGAAAATGGTTATATGAAGATCGTTTCTCTTGCTCCAGAAGTATTGTAAGGAGGATAAGGAAGTATGGCAAAATGTTTAATTAAAAAAGGCGATAATGTTGTCGTCCTTACAGGCAAAGAAAACGGAAAAACTGCGGAAGTTTTGGAGTGTTTCCCAAAAGAAAACAAGGTTACTGTTAAAGGTCTTAATATGATTGTCAAACACAACAAGCCAAGGTCAGCTCAAGACAAGGGCGGAATTGTGAAAAAAGAAGGCAAGATAGACGCAAGCAACGTTATGGTTGTTTGCCCAACTTGCAACAAGGCAACAAGAGTTAAGATTGGTGAAGGAAAAGACGGCAAGAGAGTTAGAATGTGCAAAAAATGTGGCGCAGTTCTCGACGCTGGCGTCAAAAAAGCTCAACCAAAGAAAGCAGAACCTAAAACTGAAACAAAATCAACTAAAAAAGCAGTCAACAAGAGCAGTGATGTGAAAAAGGAAGTCGTTAAAGACACTAAGAAGCACGAAACAAAGACTGCTCCCAAAAAAGTAACAAAGTCGGTATCGGTCGCTAAAAAGTCTAGTAGCACAGCAAAGAAAATCGGTGGAAAGTAGGAGATAAAGATGGCAGACAAGAAACAAATGGCTAGGTTGCACGTCGAATATGTTAAAAATGTTGCGCCAGCCTTAAAGAAAGAATATTCTTATAAAAATGTTATGGAAATTCCTAAACTTGACAAAATTGTTGTTAGTATGGGACTTGGACAAATAAAAGACAACTCAAAGAGTTTTAATCTTGCTCTTGACGAGTTGACTCAAATCACTGGTCAAAAAGCTGTTGCGACGACTGCTAGAAAGTCAATCTCAAACTTCAAAGTTAGAGAAGGACAAAAAATCGGTGCAAAAGTTACTTTAAGAGGCGAAAAGATGTATGAGTTCCTTGATAGGCTCATCTCAATTGCTCTTCCAAGAGTTAGAGACTTTAAGGGTATCAATCCAAAGTCTTTTGACGGAAGGGGAAATTACTCTTTTGGAATAAAAGAACAACTTATATTCCCAGAGATTTCATATGAAAAAGTCGAAAAAGTCAGAGGTATGGATGTTATCATTGTTACAACTGCTAAGACTGACAAAGAGGCTTATTCCTTACTTAGTTTGCTAGGAATGCCTTTTGCAAAAAGATAATTCAAGGATAGAGAAGGAATTTAATTATGGCAAGAAAAGCAATGATAAATAAACAACAAAAGACGCAAAAGTATTCTACTAGAGAATATACGCGTTGCTCCATTTGCGGGAGACCACACGCTGTTCTCAAAAAATATGGAATTTGCAGAATTTGTTTTAGAAACCTAGCGTACAAAGGCGAAATACCTGGCGTTAAAAAGTCTAGTTGGTAAAGGAGAAAAGGGAAATGATAGTTACAGATCCAATCGCAGATATGCTTACACGTGTTAGGAATGCTCTTACTATTAAGAGACAAATTGTGGAAGTTCCTGCTTCAAAAACAAAAAATGCTATTGCTGAAATCCTTTTCAACGAAGGTTATATCGAAAAGTATGAACTCGTCGATGATGGAAAATATAAATCAATCAAATTGACTTTGAAATATGGACCAAATGGCGAAAAAGTTATTCAAGGGTTAAAGAGAATTTCTAAACCTGGTCTTAGAGTTTATGCAGAATGCAACGATATTCCTATGGTTCTTAACGGACTTGGAATCGCAATAGTTTCGACAAATAAAGGAATTATGACGGATAAAGAGGCTAGACGCCAAAATGTCGGCGGAGAAGTCTTGGCTTTCGTTTGGTAAAGGGGGAAAAGAAGATGTCTAGAATCGGAAGAATGCCAGTCGTTATACCAAACGGGGTTAACGTCACTATCGATAATGACAATGTTGTCACAGTCGAAGGTAAACTTGGTAAACTTAGCCAAATAGTTGACAAAGTTATCAATGTTGAAGTTAAAGACGGACACGTTGTTTTGACAAGACCAAATGA
>CAKVCH010000041.1 GCA_934725745.1 uncultured Clostridia bacterium
TAGACCTTGAATCAATCACCGCTCTTAACAAAGGAATGATAAATTTCAAAGGTTGCCTACTTTTTGCAAGTAGCGACCAAGAGCTTACAGACACAGTTGCAAAGAGAATCATTAAAATAGGCAAAACAAAAGAATTCGACAAATATTTGACATATAGTGAATATTTAAAACAACTTTAAATTCGAGCGTTTTAACTCCAAAATATCTATAAACAAAAAAGGAATTATACTTATTTAAGTATTGTTCCTTTTTTAATGCAAAATATTATTTTTTTATTATTGCAAGAATCTTAAAAATCTTTTCAAGCATTCCTTTTTATATGCTTGTTTTAACCGTTTTTTTTAAAAGAATAAATGTCACAAAAATTTATGTATACATTTTTCCAACCACATAAAGCATAACTCGCTCAGGTAAAATCTTGTTTAGCCCGCCAAGCAAGCGGTTAAGCTCCCCAACGATAACAGTGGCGGGCATCTTGCGTTTTTGTGACAATTTGTACATTTTTTTTGCAACAGTCACTGGGTCCTTGCCATTTTGTTCGTCGTGTTCCATTTTTTCAATAGATTTTACTACCGTTTTTTCGTAAACAGTCCCCTTATCAAATGTTGATTTTTGTCTAGCCGATGTAAAACCCGACTTTGTATCCCCAAGTAAGCAGTTGCAAATTTGGATATTAAAAGGCTTAACTTCAAGCCTCAAAGCCTTTGCCCAAATGTCTAAACTTGCCTTAGTTGCGCTATAAAAACTTTGAAATGGGATTGGAAAAAAACTTGCAAGTGAACTTGTACATAAAATTCTTCCACCACCTTGCTTTCTCATAATTGGCAAGACTTGTTGCGTAACATTGACTGCACCATAGAAATTGACATCAAAAATTTTTTTTATATCATCCATATTTGTATTTTCAACACTTCCCGAAATCCCCATTCCCGCGTTGTTAATTAGGATGTCAATTCTTCCTTCTGCACTTTCAACTTGCGAAATGGCATCTTTAACTTGTTCCAGATTTGTTATATCGCATTTGATGAAATTGATGTTTTTATTTTCACCGTTATGGCGAGAAATTCCATAAACTTTATCGCCTTTTTTTTGAAAATAATCAGCCACCACAGCGCCAATTCCGCTTGAATGTCCAGTTATTACAACTACTCTACTCATCATATAAATCTTCTCCGTCATTTATTTCATCACTTTCATAGTCAGTGTTTGTATATTCAGTATTTGTGTCGTCTGTCATTTCATCATTTTCAACATTTTGGTTTTCAGAACTCTCTTCCAAATCAACATAGTCTTGCTCTAAATAACGGCTTTTGTTTTTACGATAAACGCTAGTCTCGTCTGTGTTTTCTTTTTCATAAGAATATTTTAACCTTTCTTTTCCCCGCCTTGATGCCCTTTTGTTTGCTTGATAAATTTCTTTATCTGACAAAGGCGCAACGACCGCGCCGTTTGAAAACCATCTAGTTAAAAAGACCCCGCAAATTATAAGTGTTACAATAATAACAACAATAACAATGCCAAGAGCGACAAAGTTCCTCCCCGTTTTTTCGCCTGAAATTGTGACTCCGCTACTTTTTAATCCGTCAAATTCGCTATAAAACTGAAGGCTAAATTTTCCGACATTTGTTATAGAAATTTTGTCTAAAATTGTTCCGCTACCCGACCCCAAAATGCCCAATGTTGCATTTTGCACAACATCTTGATAATTTGGAAGTGAAGTGTCAAATTCAATAGTTTGGCTAAACTCAATATCTTTATCCGACACATAATTAGTCGATACGACACCTTCTATAAGACACGAAACAGTTGGATTTGTCGGCGCGATATTTATTGTGTAAGAGCCAAGTTTCCTTGTATGATAATCTTTAAGTCCTACCCCATTTGAATAAGCGAAACGAATAGATAATTTCCCCATAGGCATTAAAATTGAGTCACTGTTCTTTGTCGCGTCGCTTCTTACAATTTCCCCACTAAAACTACTTGAATCACCCGATGTTTCTCTATATGTCACAATCGTTGAAAGTCCGCTCACAACCGACAAATCGTTATTAAAAGTAGTGATTTTTGATAATGCTTTTAAATCTTGTTTAAGTCCTTGCACAAGCAAAATTGGCTCACATCCAACATTAAAGCTATCCGTTGTTAAGTCAATTAAATTGTTAAAACTGACATCAAGCGTGCTAAGAGATTGTGGCAATTTAAGGTCTTCCCTATTTTCAAAATAATTGTCAAACAAATTAACGCTTGCGCCATTTTTTAAACTTGTCAAATCAATTGTCGATAGGTTATTCCCCATCAAACTAATAGAATCCAAATTTTGCAAGATTGAAACTGGCAACACAACCTTACTTAGTTTATTAAAATTTGCCGACAAAACTTTCAAATTCGTAAAACTTATCAGTTGTCCTTCCGTTATTTCTAAAAGGTCGTTATTATCAAGATACAAATCGCTTATATTTGAAAAAGCCAAATTCCCAAGGCAAGCAAGCGAACTAATAGGAGTTTTTGTAACTAAACTGGTGTATTTTGCACCGTCTCCCGCGACAAGATATAGTTTTCCGTCGTTTAAATCGCTCACCATTTCTTGACCTTCTACTGTACTAGGCGAATAACTTTTGTATCCATTTTCAAAAAAGTCAAGAGCAAATGTCGTTGAAAGTTTGTCATCTGTAATAACTTTTTTCATTGTTAAAAGTGCATCATAAGTGTCATAATCAAGCCCATAAAACTCTTCACCTATTGGAACATCGGCAAATGAAACTTGCGTTCCGCTAGAAAAAAGAAAAAGAGAAATTATCGCCAAACAAAGCGTCAAAAAATACAAAATTTTGTTCGTTTTCTTCATTTTTTCTCCTTTCCTTTTAAACAATCTTTTTTTTTACAAATTATCTAGCACTTAAAAATATTGCCATTCTTGCATAGATTTTTGTCATTTCGAGTGAGTTTTTAAAGCAAATTTTGCTTACTAAATTAACCTAAATTTTTTCACGCAATAAGCCCCAAACTATTTCTCGGTTTTTCTTGGTCTACCACGCTTTTTTGCAACTTTCTCCACTACTTTTTCTTTTCTTGGACGACCACGTTTTTTAGGTAGCATTGGAACACGCTCTTTTTTAGGTCTTCCGCGTTTTTTTGGTTCTTTTGCAACCTTTTCCTTTCTTGGTCTGCCCACTTTTCTAGGCGCGGTGCTTTTTATTTTTGATTTCTTGGCTTTTTCTTTTACTTGTTTTTGTTCTGACATTGTTTCTGCTACAACGTCTTCTTTTATCTCGTTCAAAGTGGCAGATTCTTGCTCGCTTTCACTATTATCTTGTGACATTTCAAGCAATTTTACTCCGTTGCTTGTTAATTCTTGTTTTTCTTTGTATTCAATCTTATAAATTGTCTTGTGAGTTCTCTTAAAATATGGAACAAGCGCTTTTACTTTTGTATCACCTTTCTTTTTCCAAGCAAAGAACATCAAAAGGTATATTGTAGTCAACAAGACAACAAGTCCCGCAAAACAAATAAGAAGAATCACCCACCAAGCAAGGGTTGCATCTTTTTCGCAAACAAACGAAAAGGTCGAAAAATCAACTAGATTGAAAATTGCGTAGTCGCCGTCTATGATGTAGTCAACGACTTCGACTTCATAATATGTTTCATTTCCGTGCACATGTAAAATCTTAAATTGTTTACCTTTGACCACTTCTGGAATAAGTACTTTCAGTGTTGATTTTCCAACAAGCAACGTGCCTTCCGCCCCAGCGATTTTTATGTCATATGAAAAAACAATTTGTTCGTTTTCCGCAACATATTTTCTAAATTTTGCAGAATTTTGGTCAAGCGGAAACTCATCGGTCGATATTTCTTTTACTTGTAATACTGCATTTGGCGAAATAAATCCCGTTTCGTCGACCGTAAGTTCGGCTTTTTCTATTAGGTTGTTGTCAACATATGAAATGGATGTTGCGTTAATAACAAGAGTCGAAGAAAGTGGCTCAATTTCATTATAATTTTTAAAGCCGTCCTTGTCATAAAACTCAGCAACAACAGCGTATGTTCCAACTTCAACAACGCTTGACTTTTCAACGCCGTTGTATTTGAATCTCACATTCAAACCTTGCGCTTTGAAAAGCCCCGCGACATTGTCTTTCACATCGTCGTAATTAAGCCCGTTTTGCACGAGAGCTTTCTTTGTTTCTTCTGTATCTTTTAAAATCAAATCAAGGTTGCAACCTTGACCATTATAAGTAAAGCTAAGACTGTTAAGTGTTACATACTCGACATATTTATAGTTCGCTTTAACAATTTCAAAGGCAAAGGTCAAAATTTCGTCTTTATTTTCGCCAGTAGACCACTCATAGTTCTCTTTTGGTTTTATTTTAACGGCGTAGTTACCAACTTCCTTTCTTCCAAAATCAGTGTAAACACCATCAAATTCCATCGTTTCTTCGTCGAAGCCATAAATTGCAATATAACCTAGTTGTTCGTCTGGTTCCGTGACCTTGTGCTCCTTGCCGTCATATGTAAACACACCACCAAACTTGCGGTTTTGGACTGGTCTTTCAATTTGTATTTTAAGAGAATTTAACGCATTTTCAACCGTTGCCAAATGCGTGTCAGACGACGAATTTATCGCATCTTCGAGCCCATTTTGTCGCAAGATGTCTCTTTTTTCTTTATACTCTTGAACAATTTTTCTAACCGACTCTTTGTTCGAATGGTCAACATTTATTACTTTCGCCAATTTTTCTTCTGAGACACTATAATCTTGAACATAGCCTTTTTGAACAGACAAAAGCCTATATTTTTCATCCGCGTTTTGAAGCTTTCCCTTGTACGCCTCGTTTCCTTCTATTGTCAAATTGTCTTCATCGGTCAAATTTCTTTTTGATGACAAATATTCGCTCATACAAGAATCTGCGCCATTCGACAAATAGTTGTCAATTGCCAAAATATCGTCACATTTTGCTAAAAACAATTGGAGAGTTTCGCTCTCACTCGCTACTTCTTCCGCATAAGCATAAGGTTGCACAAAAGTTGTTTTCCCCGTCAATTTCAAAGGTAAACCTACAAAAATAAATGCAAACAAAAATATGAAAAATATTTTTTTGTAATTACGCATTTTTCTCTCCCGTGTCTTAAATTTTGTTCCGCTCGTCATTTCCTTAAAGCAAATTGAATTTTAAATACAACATTATAAATTTTGTAAAATCAAAACTAGCCAAAATAATAAATACAAATACTTAACAGCGCTCTTTTTTGATACACCATTAAAATGTCATTTATTAAATTTATTTCTCACAATTATTTTACATAAAAATAAAAAAATAATCAAATAATTATCGCTTATTTTTTTATCCATTTTTTTATGATTTTTTGCGGAATTTTTTATTGTATTTTTTTTTATTTTTTATCATATTTTTAATTGATTTTTTTGTATTAAAAAAATGTCTTTGTATGTTATTTACAAAGCTTTTTTATATGTTTTTTAATATGTTTCCATATACTTGCAACTTTTCTTATATTTCTAAAAGGATAATATGCTAATGATACTAAAAAATACTAAATAAGTTATGCTTATAATTACACATTTTCCTTTACATCTAAGAAATTACTTTGCTTTTAATTTAATGTATTTATATTTCTCTTTTCTCTTCTACAATTTTTTAAATTAAACCATAAATTATTTTTCTCTTTTTCGCCCCAGCATACGCATATACATTCATAAATATCAAAATTTTTCTTAAAATAAAAATAAATTTTGATTTTTTACTTGAAATTTAATCAATTTTCATATACACTAATATCGTGCTTGTGTAAAAACAACCTTGCTAATGTACTCCACACTAAAAATTTCCAACCAAATCGCAAAAAAACAATTACCAAAAGCACCTGCAAGCAAACAACACTATCTCAAATATAAAATCCACAAAAAAAGATTTTTCAAACCCTAAAATTACTTGCCTAAGGACGAATATCTCAACTCACACCTATTGCTTAAGCGCCTCGCGTCCAAAAGCACCGCTCGGCAAGAGATTTGAAATGCCTAAAAATACCAACCTAAAAATTTAATAATTTAACCTATTTTTATAGATATGCTACTGTGGCTCGTGCAAAAGAGCACTGCCTTGGTAAGATTTGAAATGCCTAAAATTACCGACTTAAAAACTTAATAAATTAGCCTATTTTTATAGATGTGCTACTGTGGCTCAGCGGTAGAGCACCACCTTGGTAAGGACTTTTTGGACAAAAATTACAACTTAATAGCATCAAAATTTACGGAGCAACAAATCATGCTGGTATGGCTTAATGGGAAAGCGCGGCCTTGGTAAGGC
>CAKVCH010000042.1 GCA_934725745.1 uncultured Clostridia bacterium
TAAGACATAGTTTTAGTGTGCTTTCGCTCGCTTCAAGCATTGACGGAAGGACAATTTCGGGGTTTATGTATAGCAAAATACATATGGACACAACAATGAGCCAAAACCAAATTTTATTCATAGTAATACTTATGTTTTTTTAAAAAAGACTATGCAAAAAAAGTTGTCCCGTGATATAATACAAATATGTTAGATGCACATTGTCATATATATGACCCAAAATTAGATGGTTTTAGAAATGAAATTTTGCAAAATTTGTCACAAACGGGGCAAATTTGTGTTTGTAGTAGCGACAACGTTGAAAATAGTAAAAAAAGTGTTGAACTTGCAAACAAATATGATTTTATTTATGCAACAGTCGGCACTCATCCACACGAAGTAGAGAATTTTTTAGATTCTGACCTAGAAATTTATCGGGAAATGTTAAAGAACAAAAAAGTTGTCGCAGTGGGCGAAATAGGACTTGACTATTATTACGATAAAGACATAAAAGAAAAGCAAAAAGAAGTCCTTGTAAAACAAATAAAATTTGCAAACGAAATGGACAAGCCTTGCGTATTTCACATTCGTGAAGCGACCGAAGATTTTATAAATATTGTGAAAGAAAATAAAAAATATTTTAGGCGCCCTTCAATGATTCACTCATTTAGCGGAAGTATTGAGACTGCAAAATTTTACCTTGATATGGGCTTTTATATCTCAATAAATGGAATAGCAACTTTTAAAAATGCAGGTAAAATTTTGGATGTTATAAAATATGTTCCGTTTGAAAAGTTGCTTATAGAAACTGACAGTCCATATTTAACTCCTGTTCCACATCGGGGCGAGATAAATAGACCTGAATATGTCTATTTTGTGGCTCAAAAAATTGCGGAGATTAAAGATGTTTCAGTTGAAAAAGTCTTGTTGCAAACAGAAAATAACGCAAAAAAACTTTTTGGCATTTAGCTTATTGGCACATAACCAGCCACTTTTTGATGTATAATCGTGTGTTATCTACAAAAATAGTCTCTCTGTGGATAACTTAGCCTTAATAAATAGGAAACAAAAAGAAAGGAGTCAAAATGCAAGATAAAAATTTTAGATTTAAAAAAGAATTTGGGCAAAACTTTATTTTTGATAAAGTCTTTTTGCTGTCTCTAATAAAGTCTTTTTCACTTAGTCCGTCGTCAAACATTCTGGAAATCGGTGCTGGAATGGGGACTCTCAGTGAGTGCTTGGCGGATAATTTTAAAAAGGTTGTAAGTTTTGAAATTGATAAAACTTTGACAGAGCATTTGGGGAAAATTGAAGAAACTCGCGACAACTTGCATTTTGATTTTCAAGACGTTTTAAAGGAAGATATAAATAAAATTGACGACATTTTTGGCGGTGAAAAATATTTCCTTATTGCAAATCTTCCTTACTATATTACATCTCCAATCATCTTTAAGTTTTTACTGGAAACTAAAAATTTGCAAGAAATGTTTGTTATGGTTCAAAAGGAAGTAGGGGTGCGTTTTTGCGGTGAAGTGGGCTCAAAAGATTATGGCGTTCCAACCGTTATTTTAAACACTTTTGGGGAAACGAGTATTGTCAAAAATGTTGGAAGACAAATGTTCACTCCACCACCAAAGGTTGATTCGTGTATTATAAAAATTAGACTTGATAGGAACAAATTTGACATAGATAGTCCCGCTCAATTCCACAAATTTGTGAGTGGTTGTTTCCTTGCTAAAAGAAAAACTCTTTATAACAACCTTTGTATGTCGGGAGTCGATAAGTTTAGGGTGAAAGAATTGATATTAGGCCTTAATCTTAAAGAAAATGTCCGTCCAGAAGAAGTCTCTTGCGAAGAGTTTGTTAAGTTGTATAAAAAATTACATAATATCTAAAAGTTTTAAAATTACACTTTCAAACGAGAAATAACATATAAATAACATAGTTTTACAAAAATCGTCTTTTTTTGACAAAAGGCGGAAAGAAATTTGTAAAAAAATTTGTTATTATATAAAAAACTTAGGAAGGTGTAATGTGCAAGAACTTGCTAAAACTCTTATTCTAAATAACGACCGTGACGGCGCTTTTAAGGCGATTGTTAATTTAAAAAATAAAGACAAATCTACTATCAAATTTTTTGGCAAAAATAGCTTGCCAAAAAGTCTTGCTATTGGAATAAAACAGGATAAAAAAATTGTTAAAATTCCGCTTGAAATCAAAGAAAATGCGGGTAATTTTGAGCTTGGAGACGTTGATTTGACAAACAAATTGCTGTGCGCTGTTGTTGATGTGTCGAATCCTTTTTGCCCTGAAATTTTGCTTAGCGGAAGCCAGAATTCGAGTGTGGCAAATTCCAACATAGAAAGTGCTTTTGTGCAGGGGAAGCCTGCTGACGCGTCCATTTTATACGAAGAGACGAGTGAAAGTGATATTGAAGATTTAATTGACAAAAATCTTGAAGATGACGCAAAAACAACCTATTTTGACGCGTGCGCTCACTGTAAATATAGGGAAGCTTTTTATAAGGAAGGCGGAAGTATGTGTTATAAAAAGACGCCAAATTTTACTTTAAATAAGGCGCAAGATGAAAATTGCACGCAAGTTTTGTCGCACGATGAGAAGAGCCAAATTTCAAGCCAAAAGTACGAGAAAGAAGGCGAAAAAAGTGTAATCTCTAACATTTCAAAAAATATTCAAAAATTGGACGATGAGCCTAAGTCTTTCTATGACCAAGTAAAGCCACAAATAGACGCGCTTTTTAATAAATATGAGCCTTGTGACGACTTATGTAATATGATTCCTTACTCAAAATGGGTTAAAATTATCTACGACAAAGACAATAATTTTTATGTTTTAGGGCTGATTTTTGATGAGAATGGCAAAGTTTTGTATATTTGCTATGGAATGCCAGCGAAAGATTCAAAAACTCCGCCAGATGAACTCGAAGAGTATGCGGGATTTATCCCTAAAAATATCCAAAGTCCAGACGGCGAAGGATATTTTGTTGTGTGTCAAGACGGGGAAACGGGGCGCACACTTAAAATTGACTTAATGTGATGTTTTATTGCTAGTTTCTAACAACTTTAAATCTTTTAGGACTAAAATTATATATAATTAGTCTAAATATTTGACAAATGGATAGAATTTTGGTAGTATTCTTGTTGTAAATGACCATAAGGTGGCTTTTTGGACTCAAAAGTTTTAATTTATAAGTCAAAAGCAATAGAAATTATTTATTAAATTTGAAAATGGCTTTTACACTACATTCTACAATTAAAAGAGGTTTAGGCTTTGAAAAAGAAATTTTTAGCGGTTCTATCATTTGTTTTTATGTTCGCTCTTGTGCTATTTGGATGTACATCAATCCATTTGTCAAACGGTCCAAGTTTAAGCGATACGGTCTACGGCAACGGCGGGTCGGCAGTTGTCAAGGGTGATTACCTATATTTTGCAAACGCGTTTATCGATTATAATACATTAAATAACGGCGATAATGTCTATGATAAAAAGAGTCAGTTTACAAAATACGCGATTTATAGGACAAAACTTAATAGCGCGGGAAGGGTCATTTTAAATGAAGAAGGCGTCCCTGAAACGGCAGAACTTTTGACCTATAATATTGGCGGTTATGAATATGCTGGGCTTTATATTTTTGGCAATTACTTGTACTACACAACACCATATTCAAATACAACAAGTAGTAACGAAACAAAGAAAGGTCGTGTAAGATTTGAAAGAGTCGCGCTTGACGGCACGGCACACGAAATCGTGTATAAAGCGGACGATTATACAAGCGAATGCGAATATAAAATGGTCTACATTGACGGCAATGTCTTTATCGTTTATAAGACAAAAGATAAAGAGATTAAACTTATTTCAGTTGACACGAATAGAAATGTTAAGACAACTTCTATCGCAACATCAATTGAATCATACGCTGTGTTTGACCAAAAGAATATAGACAAAGACAACAAAGTCTCGGATGTTAATAAATACATTTATTATGTCCTAAAAGAAAACGACAATTATACTATGTATAGAGCGAATTTCTTTACAAAGGAAAGCGAAGTTTTTTATCGTGGCGGGTCGGACGAAATTGTTTTGAAAGAAGTTAGAAATGATAGAGTTTATTACACCGAAGGTGGTAAGTTGTATTCAAGAATCGACAGCAACCTTGTAAAAAAATATTCTGATATTTCGACAACTTCAGATAGTAATAGCGTAAGTTCTATTTCAAGTTACCTTGTTTTGGACGGCACACTTGGAAGTATTGATAGGGGGCTTGTTGGCGTCCTTAAAAATGATTCAAACTATTATGTAACATATTTTAATGGAACATATACAAGAGAAATTGAATTGACAGAAGATAAATCAAAAACGGTTACTCTTGTCGCTTCGCAAGAAAACCATTTCTTCTATCAAATAAGCGGAGATGACGCGCTTTATAGATGTGACTTGAGTCTGGATATCGTGTCGGGCGTATATAAACTTGATAGTTATTCTACTTCCAAAATTGCTACAAAATTTTCTGCAACTATCAGTGATAAGACAATCCTTGATTTTGATAATTACAGAATATTTGTTTATGAACAAGCAGATAATTCCGTCTATAATTACCTTACAATGTATATGACAAGTGCGGATGTCGCCTACAAAAATGGGGACGAACTTGTTGGACAATATATTGGAAATAAGTAATTTAAATTTGCCTTTTTAAGATTGGCTGAAAAATTTATTAAACAAAAAATGTATGATTTTAAGGACAAAAAAGTCAATAAAGGTCATACATTTTTTTTGTAATTAAGACAAAAGTTTTGATAAAATTAAAAATAAATAATAAATTCGATAATTTTTGTGAAAACATTACATTTTTCTTCTTTATTAGACAAAATACGACACGGATACACTATAAATAAAAAGAAGTTATGTGTTATTATTTAAGTATCAATTTAAAGGAAGGAGAAAAAATGGATAGATACAAAGTTGTTTTACTTGACGAAAGTTTAGTAGAACGAACCAACTACAAAGAAGCCTTTATGAAGGACGGCAATTTTGAAATTGTAGGCGAAGCAACGGACGGACAAAAAGGACTCGAAATTATTGAACGCGAGAATCCAAATTTGATTGTAATGGACTTGGTTCTCGAAAGTTTCGACGGTTTTGAACTCTTGGAAAAACTAAAAGAAAAGGGTGTTGACGCAAAGATTTTTGTCGTCTCGTCGCTAAAAAATGACGGATTTATTCAAAAGGCTGTCGACCTTGGGGCTTCCTACTATATGGTGAAACCAACGATTTCCGAGTTGCTTGTTAAACGCTCGAGAGAATTGTTTGAAAATCCAGTTTCTGAAAGGGATTTGTCTATACAAAAGAACGCTAGAGTGCGCGCAATTGAAGAAAAATTGAGCAATATCTTTATCACTATCGGCATTCCAGCACATATAAAAGGTTATCAATTTTTAAGAGAAGCAATTAAACTCGCAATGAAGGAACCAAGTATAATAAATTCCATTACGGGTGAATTGTATCCATCCATAGCAAGCCAATTTTCAACCAGTGCAAGCAAGGTTGAACGCGCAATCAGGCACGCAATTGAAGTCGCTTGGAATCGCGGGAAAATCGAGAATATAAACTCAATCTTCGGCATTCAAATATACAACGCGAACGAAAAACCTACAAACGGCGAATTTATTGCACTTGTTGCAGACAAAATGCTTTTTGAAGGGGCGTAGAATAAAATGGGTAGTTTTAATATAACTACCTTTTTTTTTGCAAAAATGCTACATAAAAAGGCTAACTTTATACATTATTTTTTTAAAAAAAATCAAAAGAATATAGATTGCCGTGTTATTTACAAATCAATTATGACTGCATAAATTATAGAAATTTTTTCTTTATAAAGGAAACAAAAATGAACAAAATTAGGGTAAAAAGCATATTTAAAATAAAAAAATAAAAAAATTTTAAAAAAGGTCAATTTTTTTGTTAAAATTGCTTGTCTAATTTGTAATTATGTGCTACTTTTTCGTTGTAACATTATTACAAATGGAGTTGTTATGAAAAATCAAACATATATCAGATGCCCTAGATGCGAACTAAATTATATTCTAAAAAAAGATAAATTTTGCAATGTTTGCAAAATGGAAATGAAGGCGCTTGGCACCTTGGGAGCAGAAGAGAATACTGACCTTGAGATTTGTCCTATTTGCAAAACAAATTATATCGGGCCAGACGAAGAGATGTGTGCGTCGTGTGCAAGAG
>CAKVCH010000043.1 GCA_934725745.1 uncultured Clostridia bacterium
GTTAATGAAAACGTGGGCTTCGTCGACGGCAACAACAATGTGTCTATTTGCCTTATACTTGTCGTTAAAGTCTTTGTTTTTAATAATTTCGTTATCCAAATACTTAAAAACAAGGAGCATTTGTGCGTTTGCAATAACTTCGTTACGGTTTGCAAGCAACGAACGGAAGTTAAATGTAACAAAATTTTCTTTTGTCGCGATTGACATAGGACCATTCCAAAGGTTGGAGTTACGCCCGCCCGTCGCAAATTTTGAAATATAAGTTTCAACCGTTTGCAAAACTCGTCTATGATACTCGTCAGTTTCTGATTTGAGTTTCTTTACGCAAAGATTATAAACATCATCAAAAATTGGGAAATCTTCGGGTTTAAGTTTAGTAAGTGGTGTTTGTGAATTGATATTTTTTTCTTTATATGCCTCAATTGTAAGAGTATTCAACTCTTCAAACGCTTCCGACGGCATACCAGGCAAAATAATACTAAAAAACTCTTCCAAAAACTGCAAGTGTGTCGAATATGAGTCGTCACTTCCACCTTCGTCGGCGTCAAGAGTGGTCATAATGTGGAAAGGATTAAACCTACCTTTTTGCGACGAACCAACATCCAAGACCTTCCCTTTCATATTGTAAGATAGTGGCGTGTATTCGTCTTCCGGGTCGAGAACGAAAACTTTTGTGTTGTCACAAGCAAGGTTAGTAAGAAGCGTTTTTGTTGCGTAAGATTTACCACCGCCCGACTTACCAATAATCATAATATTACTGTTTGCCCTTTCTCTATCACGCTTGAAAAGGTCGATAAAAACTGGATATTCATTAGAGCCGATATAGAACCCCTTTGGGTCAAGTAGCGCACCCGAAATAAATGGGAAAATTGATGCAAAAGTTGTCGTTGGGATGTCTCTTTTATATCCTTTAATCGTGTCAAGTGCTGAGATGTTTCTACTAACAAACGCGTCGACTTGTCTACCAAACATTTCGGAGAACTTGTAGCCATTTTGTTTTAAAATTGCACGAACTTCTTTTTTTGCGTAGTCTTCGCAAAAAAGGTGCGTATTAACTTCAAAAAGTTGCTCGTTGTTGCCTTTAAGCATTTGAAGAAGGTCACGCAAAGTCTTTAACTGAATCTCGTTTTCAATTCTCTTACTGCTTTTATAGGTGTTTTCCATCTTGCCTTCCATTTCAATAATGGACTTATCGATACGCTTTTCGCCAACACCCTTTGGAACAGGCTTAAAATTTACAACAACATTTGTATTGTCAAGCAAGAAGAATGGTGCACCCCACGCATTCCCTACTTGAAGTGGATAATCGGTCAAAACAAAAGACTTGTAATTGTGTTTGTCAATAACCGTTCGAGTCGTTTTAAAATTGATTTCTTCTGGAATAGCCCAGTTTATGTATTGGTCTCTTGGGATAGTTTCAAGGTCTCTTTCGTCGAAATATCTTCCATAGTTTGCTCTTAGGAAAACCGCAAGTTCTTTCCCCTTCAATTTGTGCGACATAATAGGAACAACACTGTTGCCTAATGTGTCAATCATTCCTTTAATGGTCGTATCAAGAGTGTCTTTATCCTTATCATAGACGACAATGTAGAAAAAGTCTTTATAAACCTTTTCGTTTTTATTCATCATATTAAGTTGCGCGACACGCGCTTCAAAAACACCCGACCTTGCTTCAACTTCCGCTTCGCTCATCTCGTTTTCATATTGAAGTTCCATAAGGTCGTCAAATTTCTTGTCTTCCCCCGTTATGTAGTCGTCAAAAATAAGAGCCTTGCTAACCTTTACTATACTAGCACTTTGTTCGTTTGTTAGCCTGCGAAGTGCATTTGCAAATGACCTAATAACAAGTTCTTGTTTGTCACCATTTAAAAGCCCAAACTCAACAGGTCTAACTTCAATGACTTCCGCGTAATAGTCTTTATAGTCAATAACTTCTTCCTTTATAATGCCTTCATACGGAATAATATTTTTAATTTTAAGCCTATTTGTTCTTTTGTCGACATCAGATTTTCGATAGGATTTTTTAAACGCAACAAACCTAATCAAAAGTCCAATCGACGCGTAAAGACGCAAGCCTTCTTCAATAGGCATAAAAAGCATAGCAATAAGACACACCCACGCGAGTGCAAGATACCAGTGATATGGAAGGTTGCTTATAGCAAAAAGTAGTCCGCCGACAAAACCAATAGCCATAACAATAATGTCTGACAATGTTATGCCTTTAAAGAACTCCATTTTGACTTTTGTCTTTCTAGGAATATATCTCATTTATATCTCCTTTCGCTTTTTAGCAAGAAATGAAAAGCATATTAAACGCTTTTCACTTCCGCTTTCGTCTAAAATATTTCCACCCAATTATTTTTATACTTACCTTTATAGGCTTTTGTAATTAAGTTTTTCCAACTCTATTCTAATTTTTTAAGAGCGGCAAGAAGACTCTCTGTACCTTGATTAACTTTTTCACTGAAATCATTAACCGCGTTAATAATATCATCTTTAACTTGTTTTCCAAATTCTTTAGAGAATTCCTTAGTGTTTTTAATATCAGCATCAACTTTTTCGTCGCCCATTGTGACATTAATTGGCTCGCTGTCATCAATTCCCATATTCTTAAACGCATCTTCTTGAGCAGCCGCACGAAGCGCATTTTTAAATGCGTTAAACTCTCTTTGCGTGTCCTCATTGTTGACAATGTCTTGTTTTGTCTTTTCCGCGTTAACTTCAAGGTCGTGTTTTGCTTCAAAGGTCTTAATGTCAGCATTTATGTTGTCAACACTCGCACTATCGCCCATTTCCATTGCTCTCTTGCGCTTATCCAAAAGACCTTTGTATTCCGCATAGTCATTATCTCCAAGGTTTTTACTAGCATAGAATTGTTTGACAAGGTCCATAATTCTTTGTGCATGTTCTTCTTGCGCTCTAAGTCTCTCCGCTTCCGCTTCTTTTTCTCTTTCTTCTTTTTCTGCTTGTTTTCTCTTGTTGTAAAGATCGTTTTCTGCAGCCGCAGCATCGTTTTTATCTTTTTTCTCTTTTGCTTTGTCAGCAACCTTCTTTTCAACTTCACTTTGATAAAGGCTCTTTCTTCCGTCTCGTGTTCCGACTAAATTTAAAAGTGCCATTGCTGGATTATCATTTCCGCCGAACCCCGCACCAAAGCGAGACAAAACAGCCCCCCAAGACGCATTGCCATCCTTATCTTTTGGTATAAAGAAATTGCCAGTAGTCTCTTTTGTTTTCTTCCATATGTCTTTGGCTTTACCTAAAACTTTTTCATTTGCAAAATTTTTAAAGGACTTTTCAGCCGCTTCTTTATGTGCAGCATTGTACTTTGCGTCCTTTTCTGGCAATTTATCAACTTTCTTTTGCGCTCTATTAAATCTCGACTTAGCAGCCATTAAACGAGCAGGCGTGCTATTTGGGTCGGCAAGTTCGGCAGCATAAGCTGCTTGTGCACTTTCTAGATCTTGTTGAGCAGTACTTGTTCCTTTCTTATGAACATCACCACTCTTTAACTTATTCTTTAACCCTGCATTTTCAGCGTCAATTGCAGATGCACGAGATTGAAGGTCTCTAAGTTTCTTATAATTTGCTGAATTTGGGTCATCCGCACCTGGACTGCCCGCAAGCGCAGCCATTTCTGACTCTAACCCCTTTAATTCCTTTCTATTTGCTTTTAATTTACTCTTCTCTTCAGTTCCAATTCCAGTTTTTCTAAAACCAGTCTTAATCCCTTTTGCTAGCGCTGCCGTACCATGGAATACCGCCCTACCCGTCATTGCAGTTCCCGCAGCAACACCAGCAGTGACCATTGTTGCACGCTTTACAGCGCCACCGACTTTGCCCATAACATCCGAGCCTTCAGAAAGCAAGTCTTTAACCCCAAGATAATTGCTAAGCATAGTCGACGCACTCTTCAAAAGCCCCGTCCCAACAATCAAACAAAGCGTCTGCAAGAATATATCCATAAGGATTCTTACTGGCTTAGAGAAAAGTCGCGACATAAGTACAATTCCACCACTTGTTGCTTCGACATTAAAAACTTTTATACTCGTCATTAGTGGGAAAAGCGTAAAGAACACATTAAACCCAAATATAGGTCCGATTATTGCTACAAGACGCGAATAAATATCTTTTTTCCAAGCGTTATAGGCATTTCCCCCGTCAAGCGGTGCCATACAAATAACTGCTGGCGACATAAGGAACAAGATAACCATTTCAAATGCACGCTTCAATAACCCTAAACATAAAGTTAGCATTGTCCACGCTATAACACACGCCGAGCCAATAGATAAAACAAAATCAAATTGTTTAAAATCATAGAAATAATTTACAAGCAAGTTATCTCTATAAGGCGTATTTCCAATATCAGAACTGTCCTTTTCTGACGGAGTCCCAATTAGATATGTTTGCCAAGGGAAATAATATTTACCATCACCCACTAACCAACTTACACCAGAAATACCTTGATTTTGACTACCAGTCACATAGTCTACCTTATTTTTGGATAATTTACCCGATGTCAGCAACTCGTTCGCATCTTCGGTCGTATATCGATAGAACTTAGCAGTATTTATAGTAAAACCCTTCTGATCCGTGCACAAAACATTTACACCCTCAAGGCTATTAACACCCATATACGCATCAATGTAATCCGCAACTTTATCTGCAGTTGTGCATTCCTTAAAAATATTATTTTCGCGATCATTAAATCCTAAATGGTATCCTTTTATAAGGAAACTCGCAAACTGCTTGTCAGTTCGTGCCCTATTGGCGTTATACCCCCCGACCTTAAAGCAAGTTGCGGAAATTGACTGTTGTTCCCCGCCCGTTGTAAAGGAATAAACGACTTTTGTTAAAGCATTCGAAGCAACAACACCAATTAGAACAAAAACTGGAACAATGAAAAATTGTAAAATCGCTTTAAACGATCTCGCCAAAATAGGTCCTTTTGCAGCGGTTTTAGTGTCAATCGTGAATTCTGCTTTAACCATTGCAATAATCGTAAAGATGACAAGCATAACAATAGAGAATCCGAGCACGGCAAAGAAAGTATTTTGAACAACGCTACTGGTTAAGAAAGCAAACAGCAAATCCGAACTAGAACCCGTTCCCCCGATAGTTGAGCCGTTAAAACCAATCGACGAGATGCCCGCTAGAGATTTAAAAAGGTCTTCTGTAAACTGAATAATAAAAAGAATTGCTTTAAGCAAATTAAACAAGAATGTACTTATAATAATGTTTAAAATCGAGTCCCAGCCATAAGAAAAAAATAACTTAATTTCTGTTCCCAGACCCGCCAACAAAAGCCCTTGTAATCCCATTTTATCTCCTTTTGTTTTTTCTTTTTTTAGCCTTAATGCTTGTCCTACTCTTCTTTCAATACACTTTTAAAAGTGTACACTTCACCATTCCCTACACAAAAATAAATTACTGAAAAACTAGAAAAATTCAACACTTATCAGCCTTCTTTATCGTAATCACTTCACAATTATTGTTTTATGTAGGATAAAATCTTACCTAATACAAATTTAAATTTATCTTACAACCGAGCCCATATTTATAGTATAATCATATTATAACAAATTACTTTAATTTTGTACAACAAATTGCCCTTTTTCTTGCTAAAAATCTAAAAAACTTTCTTTTCCGCCACCCAAAAACACAAAAATAAAGTCAAAATAGTAATTTTTATACATTTTAGATCCCTCACAAACCACAAAAAGTCAACTTGACTCAAAATTTCTTTTTATCTAAACGACTTTTTTGCTAAAACTCTTACCAGCGTTTTTATGGTCAATTTTGTCGTTTTTATGTATTAGTCCCCATTTTAAGCCCAAATATCGTCGATACTAAAATCAATTCTATTCGCTTCACTATCCACCCCAAAAATAAGTTGGACATAATCTTCATATAGCACATCACCAGTTCCGCGCTCTGAATAAATAAGAGCGGAGCCGTTACGGCTATATTCATTTATTTTACTATGAGTATACACAGAAAAAGGCGTGTTCAAGTTGTTTATGATTTTTTTTTGGTCTCTAAAATTTATTTGTTTGGTCTCTGGCTCTCCACTTGCCGTAAACGCGTCTTGAAATTCAAATATCAGCAATCCCTCTTGCAAGTCATCGTCATCAAAGTATGACGAGCCGTCCGCAGTTTTAAACACCCATTCTTTTACAATCTTTCTTCCATATTCATTATACCAAACG
>CAKVCH010000044.1 GCA_934725745.1 uncultured Clostridia bacterium
CTTTAAATAGTCTACAAGTTCCCCTTGTTTTGGGGGGTTGGTTGAAACTGAAATTTGCATTTTTTATCCTTTCTTAATATATTTTCGTCTTAACTGCCCGCACGCGCCGTCAATATCCTTTCCCAAACTGCGCCTTGTTGTGACATTGATTTTGTAATCTTTTAAAACGCGTGCAAAATTGTCTATTGTCTCTTGCGAGCACGATTTAAAATCATTTTCCTTAACTTCGTTTAAGTTTATAAGATTGATAATATAGTTGTGACCAGCGAGTTTTTTTGCGAGTTCCAAAGCGTTTTCTCGCGACGAGTTGACATTTTTTATCATAATGTATTCAAACAAGATTCGCCTATTAGTCTTTTTTGCATAATATTCGCACGCTTTTAAAAGTTCATCCATTGTGCACGATTTCGAGACAGGCATAATGCGGTGTCTTATATCGTCATTTGGTGCGTGAAGAGATATGCAAAGATTGATTTGACGCCCCAAGTCGGCAAGTTTATAGATATTTTTGACTAGTCCGCAAGTTGATAGAGAAATATTGCGGTCACTAAAATTTAAGCCGTGCTTGTCGTTTGCAATTTCCAAAAACTTTGCCACATTGTCAAAATTGTCGAGCGGTTCGCCACTTCCCATAAGAACAATATTTGTGACCTTACGATTTTTGATGTCACCACCTAGCATTTGATTGACCTTTACTATCTGCCCCATAATTTCACCCGCGGTCAAATTTCTTACCAGTCCGTCGAGTCCACTAGCGCAAAACTTGCACCCCATTCGACATCCAACTTGCGTTGAAACACAAATTGTATAGCCAAATTTGTACCCCATCAAAACGCCTTCAATAATGTTTCCGTCTTGAAGTTTGTATAAATATTTTCGCGTGCCGTCGTGAGAAATTTGTTCCTTTATAATTTCAAGCACTTCATCGTCGTATTTTTCCTTTAACTTTTCCGCAAGTGACTTTGGAATATTGGTCATTTCATTTAAAGTTTTCCCCATTTGAAGACTAGAAAAAATCTGCTCAGCGCGGTATTTTTTTTCGCCAAGTTCTACAACTAGATTTTCTAGTTCCATAAAAGTCAAACTAAGTAAATTTTCTTTCATTAAATCACCTTTTGATGTGTATTAAAATAGACAATTTTTTAAACAAATATTTTGTAAAAAAGCAAATATTCAATCTAGCATAGAGTAATAACCGCTTAAAATTTGTTTTTTTAAAAACTAATTACTTTTTTGTCAAATTTGTCTTTATTTCAATTTTTTTGCCGTTTAAAAAGGATTTTGCATCCATTTTTTTGCCGTTTGGGGCTTGAATAATGTCCAAACTCACTAGCCCATCGTGGCATCTAACAATTAAGCCCTTTTTCCCACTTGCAAAAACAACTTCGCCGTGTTCGTAGTCGCCCAAGTTGACATTTATAAAATTGCTGTAAGGCGACGCAGAATACACTATAAGTGGTTCGTTATTCAAACTCACTCGCGCAAGTGGCCAAGGGTTCAATCCGCGCACAAAGTTGTGGATTTGGTCGGCGGTTTTGTCAAAATCAATATATGACATTTCTTTATCAAGTTTTGGGAAATAAGTCATTTCATCTTCGTTTTGTTTGACAAATTTCGCGCGTTTTTCTTCAAGAGCGTCAAGTGCTTCGACAAGGCATTCCCCGCCAAGCGACGCAAGTTTCAATGTTAAGTCGCCCGCCGTGTCGTCTTTGTCAATAGGAAGGCTCTTTTGCAAAATCATATCCCCACTGTCAAGTTTAAGAGCGGTTTGCATAATTGTTATTCCCGTCTTACTTTCGCCGTTAATTAGACAAAAGTTTATCGGCGCGCTCCCGCGATATTTTGGAAGAAGTGACGCGTGGACATTTATAACCCCATATGGCGCAAGATTTAAAATATTTTCCCTTAAAAGTTGTCCAAAAGATGCAGTCACAAGGACATCGGGGTCGTATGATTTTATCTCTTCTTCGCCCGATTTGCTTACGCTTTTGTATTGCAAAATTGGAAGGTCGTGAGAGAGCGCAAATCTTTTAATTTCGCTCATTTCAACCTTCTTCCCGCGCCCGCGCTCTTTATCTAAACTTGACACAACGCACACGACTTTATGTCTTGATTGTAATAGTCTATTTAAAACAATTGTTGAGAATTCCGAACATCCCAAAAACGCTACTTTCATTTCTACTCCCTTTATAAAAGAAATATTTTTATATTATCGGAAGTTTTGTCGGGGAGCTTGCTCACCAGCAAAACTGATATTTATTCAAACTAGTGATGCCACAATTTGTTGTGGATTTGCGTTAAGCAAATTGATTTGCGAACAAAGTGAGCAAAGCAACATCACATAGTTTATATTGTCACAAAAAAGTTAAAAAAATTAACCTATTTCTTCAATGTCATATTGTATCAAAAAATACCTAGACACACATTTTACAAAAATAAAAGCTATCAACTTTTTAAACTATTTTTTAAAAGGTCTATTCTTTAAATAGTCAATAAAAAGAATGCCGTTTAAGTGGTCGTTCTCGTGACAAAAAGCGCGCGCCATAAAGTCAGTTGCAGTAATAGACATAGGATTCCCATATCTATCTTCAAAGTCAATAGTGACAACATTTGGGCGCTCGATTTCTTCATAAACATTTGGAATGCTCAAGCATCCTTCTTGTGCAACATTTTTACCCGAAGTCTTAACAATTTTTGGATTGATGACTTCAAAATATGCGTTGTTTAAACTAATAACAAACGCCCTTTTGAGAACGCCAACTTGTGGGCAGGCAAGTCCGACGCCGTTTGATTTTTCAAGAGTCTCTTTCATATCGTCCAAAAGTTCCCACAAATCTTCGTCAAAGTTCTTAATAGGTTTTGATATTTTTCTTAAAATTTCATTTTCTTGTGTAATAATTTTTCTTGTCGCCATATTTTCTCCTTTTTATGTTATAGCAAATACATATTTCATAAAGCAAAAATTCAAGCCAAAGTACGCAAACTAAAACATTTACTTAATAAATTTTATATAAATATTTTAGCATATTTATTGCAATTTTCAAAGAAAAAGTTAACTTAAATTTTGCGGGTCGTTTTCAATAAAAATTGACACTTGATTTGGCTTGATATTTCGACAAATTTCGTGCAATTTTGGCAAAATGTCCTGCTCGTTTTTCTTTTGAATACGCATCAGAATTTGAAAGCGGAAGTTGCCTTGAAGTCTTTTTTTAGGACATTTCATAGGCGCTAGGTAGACAAAATCGCTAGGATATTTATCTCTTAAAGCTTTTAATTGCTCATAAATATCTTGCAAAACTTGCTGTGTCCTTTTTTCGTCCGCTCCTACAACTAGAACTCTTATCATATCCACAAAAGGTGGAAAATGAGAGATTTCTCTAAGTTTAATTTCACGCTTGAAAAAAGCGTTATAATCATAATTGCACGCACACCTATACGCGAAATGTTTTGGGTAGTAGGTCTGCAAAACGACTTTTCCTTCCTTGTCGCTTCTTCCCGCACGCCCCGCCACCTGAGTTATAAGTTGAAAAGTCCTTTCCACTGCGCGGTAGTCGCTAAAATGAAGAGATATGTCTGCGTCGACTATGCCGACCAAAGTGACATTATTAAAATCGTGCCCTTTTGCAATCATTTGCGTCCCAACCAAAATAGCGGGCGAAGTGTTGTTAAATTGAGTTAAAATGTCGACATATGCGTCTCTACTTTTTGTTGTATCATTATCAAGTCTAAAAATTGGGACTTTGAACATCTTTTTTAGTTCTTCCACAATTCTTTCCGTTCCGACCGCCCCATAACGCAAAGACGGACTCCCGCATTTTGGGCACTTAAAAGGAACGCGGTATCGCTTTTGGCAATAGTGGCATTTAAGCATATTGTCTTCTTTATGATAAACCAAACTTACATCGCAATCTTCACATTTTGGGACATATCCACATTCACGGCACATAAGGAAGGACGAAAAGCCACGCCTGTTTATGAAAATCATTGCTTGCTTTTTGTCCGCGACGCATTGTTCAAGTTCTGAGAGAAGTCTATATGAAAAAATGTTTGTATTGCCCTTGCTGACTTCCCCTAACATATCGACAATTTCAATATTTGGAAGTTCGCGTTGATTGGCACGATTGGCAAGTGTAATAAGTGAATATTCGCCCGTTTTGACACGATAAAAACTTTCTATGCTTGGCGTTGCGCTTCCTAAAATAAGTGGACAATTATTTAGATATGCCAAATATCGTGCTACTTCGTGCGTGTGAAAACGCGGGTTGCTCTCGGCGTAATAACTGCCGTCGTGCTCTTCATCAATAACGATAACCCCCAAGTTCTCAATAGGCGCAAAAATGCACGAGCGCGCACCAATTGCTATTTTTGCTTCACCGTTTTTTAGCCTATTCCATTCATCAAAACGCTCACCTGGCTTTAAGGAACTGTGAAGTATTGCAACCGTATCCCCAAAAGCATTCTTAAATCGAGCCGACATTTGCGGTGTGAGCGAAATTTCAGGAACAAGCATAATGGCGCCTTTTCCTTGTTTTAGCGCGTTTTTGATTACATTTATGTAAACTTCCGTTTTCCCGCTCCCCGTGACTCCGTGAAGAAGAAAAGTGTTGTATTTATATTTACAAATCGTGTCAACCGCGTGTTGTTGCTCTGGGTTTAAAATAATTTCTTTTTTTGCAACCTTAAAGGCGTTATTTGGTGCGCGATAAGTCTTTTCTTGCCTTAGAACAAGCGCCCCTTTATCAAGCAAAGTTTTGTACGCACTTTGAGAAAATTTGGATAGTATACTTGTCCTGTCTGCTTCCCCGACTTCTTGAAGAAAACTCACAATTTCGAGTTGTTTTGCAGAAGTGATTTTAAGATTTTCTAGGTTTGATAGCCTAACATATGTCGTGTCCTTTTGTTTGCCGTTTAAAACATAAGGCGGGACACATAGTTTTATAATGTCTATTGCGCGCAAAAAAAATTTTTGTTGCATAAAAAAACACAACCGCAAGTTGTTCTCTGTCAACAAGGGTTGTGCGTCAAGTTTTGAAACAATGTCTTTTATTTTGCTTGCGTCATAGTCGGTAGTTTCTCCAACCCCCACCACATACCCTTGGATATTTTTTTTGCCAAAAGGAACTAGGACTCTATCCCCCTTAGCCAAAGTCATATCGCTTGGAATATTGTAGTCAAATATTTTGTCCAGAGCAGAACTTTCTATATCGACTATAACTTTTGCTATCATTTATCGACTATTCTCCCAAATCGTCTGGTTTTTTAATATCAAGTTTGCCCGAATACAACTCACGAGCGGCGATTGAAATAGCCTTTTCTTGCGATGCTTCAATGTATTCTGGCATATCCTTTTCAAGGATTTTAGCCCTTTTAGCAAGAACATTTGACAAAATGTATTCGTTGCCAGCGATTTTTTTAAGTTCTTCGATAGGTGGATCAATCATCATAATATCATTCTACTCCATTTTAAAAACAGCACATTGTAACACACGAAAAAGAAAAAGTCAAATAATTATATTGCTACTTTTTTTGTATTTATCAACTAAACACATATATACTTGACGGCAAAGTCCCGGACCTTTTTTTCAGTTCTAAAAACCAACTCAGCGACCTTATAGAACAGGGGCTTGTCTACGACCTTACCGAAGTTTACGAAAAGTACGCTTCTCCCGCGCTGAGGCTCGCTATGGAGTATTCCTATACCGGCGATATTTCCGTCTGGAACGACGGTAATCCGCAAATAGAAAAAACTCCGCAACTTTTAGACGCCGCAAGCGTAAACGGCAAACTGTACGGGCTTCCGTTCCTTGCCGACCTTTTCGAAAATTGTCCGCTTATGTGGATAAGGGCGGATTGGCTTAAAAATTATCTCACCGATAACGGTATCGCGTTTACGGAAGATACCCTTCGGGAGCATCTCCCCAAAAACTTCGGGGAATATCTCAAACTCGTGGAGTATTTCACTAACGGCGATCCGGACAGAGACACAAAGACCGGCACTTTCGGTTTTTCTATCGGTTTCGAATCGGAAAACCTCAACGGCATAGCGAATATTTACAACGCTTATCCGGGCTATTATATGCAGGACGAAAGCGGCAAATATTATTACGGCACCGATACCGAGGGAATGCTCGATACCATAAATCTTCTTAACGACCTTTACGCAAAGGGTTATGT
>CAKVCH010000045.1 GCA_934725745.1 uncultured Clostridia bacterium
CGTCTGATATTGTATAGTTCCCATTCAAAATGTCGACTAAATCTAATAGATTTGCAATTTCAGTCTCATAAATTATCCTTGGGTTGTCAAGATTTATGATATTTTTCATAACAGCAATTGGGTCGATATTAGAGTTGTATTCTTCCTTATGATTTTTCTTCAAATCATTAAAATAAAGTACAAAGTCAAGAGTTTTTGTCTCTTCATCAAGATAATGTTTGACGATTGATTTCACGACATTTCGTGAAAAGATTTTGCTACTATAAATATTATCAAGAACCTTTCCGATTTTAGCACCAGAAGTCTTAAAATCATCCGCATTTTTTAAAGAGCCGTCAAACGCCGACTTCAAGTTTTCAAGTTCGTCAGCCCAAAATGTTGGATTATTTGGGGCTGTTGGGTTAATTTGTGATTTTTGTGTGGTGTAATTATAAATGTTATTCAAAATACTTTCTTTTACACTTAACCTATTATCTTCCCCTTCAACTTCTGGCTCGTCACCGACTTTCACACTGTTTAAAATTTTATAAATTTCGCTATCTTCCGCAAAGTTTTGGTTGTCTATAAAATATTCGATAAGTGCCCTAATGTTTTCGCTTGAAACAAACAACTTTGTATCATCTAAAATTGCCTTGTCAAGCGTTGCGCCAATGTCTTTAAGTCCTGTGTTGTCTGTGCCTGCGAGCACACTTAGGTCAGAAGAATTTTTAAAGATGTTATTATTTAAACTAACAAAAACATCAACCAAATCATACAATTCTTTTTCCCAATTTGTCACAAGAGAAATTTTAGCATTTTTGTCGTAGATTGCGTCAAGCATATTTTGTTTTATTGTAGGTCTATTGTCTTCGCCAGTTGGTTTTGCTCCCACTTTTATGTTAAGATATTTTTTTATCTCGTCACCGTCGTCAATTTTATCAAAAAGTGCAGATAAAATGTCTCTCATTGACTCATTTGTTAAGACAACAGATTTACTTTCTTGGGTCACTCCGTCGCCTAAAATGTCTTGAAGAGCGCCACCAATTCCCGTCGTTTTCAAATCATAACTTCCGTCCATAACCTTTTCAATTGAAATAGGGTCGTCTGTGTTGTTTTTTATCTTAATTATTGACTTATATAGTGGTGAAAGAGAACCTAGTTCAGTCTCCCAATTACTTTCGACGCTCACAAGGCTTATCCTTTCTGTAACAGACGACAAGTCGCCGATGTCAGCTAAGAATTCATTTGCTTTGGACTTTAAAAAGTCAATTAAATTGTTATAACTTGTTTTAGATAAAATTCCGCTCGCAGAATTTACCTTTACACCAACACAGTCAATAATTTTCCCTAGTGACGACAACGCATTTTTGGTGTTAGCGCCGAAATCCAAATCTGTTGACTCGTCGAGATATTTAAAGAATTCAAATGTGTTAGCAAAAATTATTTTTAACTTGTCTTTTAAAACATTTTTGTCTATATCTTTATTTGATTCAAATGCGACTCCAAGATTGTTGAATAAACCTTCTGCCGTGCTATCTATAATAGTTGGATATTGACCTTCAAGTAGCGAAATTCCATACAATTTGTCAACAAGAGCGTCGCTGAAAACTTTTGCTGAATTTACATTATCACCAACCACATTTTGACTTACAAGCCTTACAAAACCATCAAAATCGCTAATTTCGCCCTTAATAATTGGAAGAGCCAAATCGTAGTTATTGAAAAGTTGCACGATATCGACCAAACTTTCCACTTGTTTTTGGAGTTCTCGTACTTTCAAAGGATTATTTTTTGTTGCTTCTTTGTACGCAACTCGCAAAATTTCGTCAAATTCAATCCCGTTAAATTCAAGGTTAAAATCTTCGTTTTCAATGACATATTTGTCAATAAAAATTGGCATTAAGTCGTCACCTAAAACATAAATAAGTTGACTATTTTCCATATCAAAGAAGACTTCTTTTACATTCGCAAGCACTTTGTTTAAATCTTCTTTTGTTGCTGTGTCATAATTTTTTATAAAGTCGTCAATCTCAATATATCTACTATACAATTTGACGCCTGTTGACACTTCATCAGCAAGTTTCACGGTTTTATCCTCGACTTTTGCAACAGCCATATTGTCGAACATAACGCCCGCCATAAAATTCATTCCCGTGTATTTCATAAGGCTAAACGCGATAGAATTTTGATAAACATTTGCATATTCAATCGTTTCTTCATCAAGTTGCGAATTAACAAAAGAAACTTCTTCACCTTCGTCGTTGGTTGTCATCACATTAGCGGACACATTCTGATAAATAGCGTTAAGTCCCACAATCGGTGAAAAAGCAACCGCACAAACAAGTAGCCCGCTTACAACGCCAACTAACCCGCCAAGAAAACGGAACTTGTTTTTCTTCGGCAAACTAAACTTGGCGTCTTCTTCCGTTATAGGCATACCTTTCTTTCTAAGTTCTTTGATTTTTTTGTTATAGACCTTTTTAGCTCTTTTGTCTTTATCAAAAATCCTAGACGCTATAGGCGCCCACACAATCCACAAAAGGTATTTAAAAACAAAGAAAAGGACAACAAAAAGTAGAACATTTAGTATCATTGTAGGCAAATTTTGCGCAAATGATTGCACGGCTGAACTAGATGTAATTGCTTCGTCGAGCCCAAGAGAATTAAGAAGATTAACCCCAACATCGCTCAATTTATGTACAGTTTGCCCGTCAATGACGATTCCAAGACTCGTCAAATCAAAAGTATTCAGATAACTTGCAATAGGTGGAGTCACAAACCAAATAATAAGCCCACTAATAAGTAGCCACGCGAAGCGAAAAAGAGACTTCATAAGCCCCCTTTTGAGCCCAATTAAAAAGGAAACGACCACAATAAGCCCAAAAAGCACCGCCAAAAAGATTCCAACAAGTGACGCGTTCATTTTATTCCCCCTTTTTTGTCAAATATGTCAGAGTTTAACCCAAACAAAAATATACAATTAGTATGTATAATATTATACAATAAAAACCACGAGTTACAAACATTTTTAATACTTTTTTATCTAAAACACAAAAAGATTGTCAAAATAGTTCCATTCCACTTTAAACATATTATCAAATTTTTGTCTTTAAACATAGATAATTAAAGGAGTTAAGAAGTAAAATTGGAAAAATTAAAAATCGTTGTTTATGCAATTTGCCTAAATGAAGAAAAATTTGTCGATCGATGGTATGAAAGTATGAAAGAAGCAGACGAAATTGTGGTTCTTGACACGGGAAGCACAGATAAAACTGTCGAAAAATTAAAGTCGCACGGCATAAAGGTTGTAACGCAAAAAATTAAGCCGTGGCGTTTTGACAAAGCGCGAAATAGAAGTCTCGAACTTGCATCAAGTGACGCCGATGTATGCGTTTGCACCGACCTTGACGAAGTGTTTGAAAAAGGTTGGCGAGAAAAGATTGAACAAGTTTGGATAAAAAACAAAACACAACAAATGCGCTACAAATATGTTTGGAATGTAGAAAATAATCAAGATAAAACTACCTTTGTTTACGAAAAAATTCACGCAAGACACGGCTTTTCTTGGATTTATCCCGTCCACGAAATTTTATCCCACGCGCCACTAGTTAGTACGCAAATTTGCACAAATTTAGACCTTATTTTGCGCCACTTTCCAGACGAAAACAAAAGCCGAAAACAGTATCTTAATCTTCTTGAACTCAGCGTCAAGGAACATCCCGAAAGTGACCGCAACACGCACTATCTTGCCCGCGAATATATGTTCAATGAGCGTTTCACGGACGCCATAAAATATTTTAAAAAACACCTTAAAATGCCTAATAGCACTTGGGCTGAAGAACGCAGTGCAAGCGAAAGATATATGGCAGATTGCTATTTAAAATTAGGAAAAAATAGTCTTGCCCACAAGCACTACAAACTAGCAATAATTGAAAGCCCAGACACTCGCGAACCTTATTTTTCTCTCGCATTATTTTATTATGACAAAAAAGACTACTCGTCCGCACTTGTCACACTTTTATCAATGCTCAAAATTACAACTCGCACACTAAGTTATATTTCAAATAGTGATCTTTTTGGCGAACTTCCATACGACTACATTTATATGTCTTTTTACTATCTAAAAAAATATAAAAAAGCACTTGAATATTGCAAAATCGCCCTGTCTTTTGCTCCAAACAATCCACGAATAAAGCAAAATCTTGCAATTTTTGAAAAACTATGCAAAAATTGACACCTAATAAAGGTTTTTGCGTTTTGTTTTTTATGTTTTTACTTAAAAAAGCATACAAAAAGGCGACCTATAACTTAGGCCACCTTTGTTTTTAATATTTATTTGCAAAAAGTTATTAAAATTTTGCGACTTTAAACATTTATCTTTTTTATTTTTATATTTTTTAAGATAAATTGTCTTTAATTTGGATGTTTTTTTGAAAAAATTACTTTTCTTCTTTCTTATCGTCTTTTGGTTCTTCTTCAATAACAATGTTATTCATTGCGTGTGTCATTTCGTCGAAGTTGTCGTTAATAAGTTTTCTAACTCTCTTTTCAAGTCTTCTGACCTTGCTACTGAAAACAATCGTTGTAAACAAGTCGCAAACGCCGTCAACGATAAGAGCAATCCCGCAGAAAACCATAATTTGCGCGAAATTCCCAAACAAAACAACTGCACCAAGTGCGATTGATAGGAGACCTACCGCAAAAACGCTCCAAGAATATTTTACTTTTGATTGCATAAGGTCAATTCCATTTTGGAATTTTGTTACGCCGTCAACGATCAAGAAGAAGCCAAACATCATAACGAAAAGATATCTCATTGAGTCCGTTCTGAAGAAGCAAAGCATCCCGACCGTCAAAAGTAGTGCACTGACTACAAATATGTACGAACCAAACAAAAAGTCATTCAAGAAGAACTTGAGAAGTAGCAATGTTCCAATCAAAGTAAACACCGCACCTGCGACATAAAGCACAACATCGCCAGAATTGTCAGGTTTAACCAAGAAAACAATACCGACAGCGATAGCCAAAATAGCAGTTATAAAACTTTCCCACTTGATTGCACAAAAGAATTTTTTAACTTTATCCATTTTTCTCCCCTTTTATTTATTATAAGTTTACCCATTTCCCCACCCCTTGTCAACAAAATGAAAAGAGTTTTTTCTTATTCTTTTATTTTTTTAAATTTTTTAGTTTTATACAATGGGATGATATTCATAAATGTCAATCTGACAATCTGCATAAGTTTCTGTTAACATCGTCGCGGCCTCCTTGGGGTCGGTCAAATCTCCAACTATCTCCACTTGACTACCATCTGAATACTGATAAGCCTGTCTTACTCGTATATTATCGAGTTGGAAAATAATACTTACAAGGTTTGTACAATTTCTAAAAGCAAAAAAGTCTATCTTTTCTACACTTGATGGAATTGTAAGTTGAGATATTGCAGTACAATATTCAAAGGAAGCTTGGTCTATTTTTTTTACGCTGTTAGGAATATAGACATCTTTTAAGGATTCGTTACCAGAGAATATACTCCCATTTGTAGTACCAACATAAGCAGGAGCAGAAAAAATTTTATCATCACTTAGCCCCCCATGAGCGTAAGAAGTACTAATTGACGAGATTAAATTTGTTATGGTGTTTGGTATTATGATTGATGACATTCTACTAGTACTTCCAAGGAAATAACTTTGATCATCAAAAGTGTAAACTTTGTATGTCTTTTGTGGCAAACTAGTAATTAAATGCCCCAAGACAACTTCACCACTAAGCGTTGTTATGTCTGAAGGCACACTTGTATGTGTTGGAGTCATAAAAACAGCGTAAAGGGTTGTGTTGTCGGTTGGAGTGTCATACCAGGATTCACACGCGGGATTTGCGCTCGTACCTAGTCCTGAAATGTAATAAGTTGTACCTGGGTCGGTGTAGCCTGTTGTTCCGACAACGGCAGAGTTGGTTGCAAAATAA
>CAKVCH010000046.1 GCA_934725745.1 uncultured Clostridia bacterium
CGGCTGTTCCTGGTGGCTTGTGCTTTCACTCCTTGAATGTTTATGATAGGTTTAGAAAAAAATTAAATGATGAATATAACGGTTCGTCACCTTTAAGTGAAGAGAGTATCGCGCTTATTGCACTTCTTCACGATGTGTGCAAAGTTAATTGTTATAAACTTGATTTCCGCAATGTAAAAGTTGACGGTGAATGGACAAAGGTCCCTTATTTTGCTTATGCTGATGACCATCTTCCATATGGTCACGGCGAGAAATCTGTTTATATGATTTCGGGCTTTATGAAGTTGTCAAGAGAAGAAGCAATGGCTATAAATTGGCATATGGGCGGGTTTGATAAGAGAGTCTTAGGCGGGAGTTATGACTTGTCGAGCGCATTTTATCTTTATCCAACCGCTTGTATTTTGCATTCATGCGATATGGAAGCGACTTATCTTGATGAATGTGCACCTAAGAATTAAGAGAAATTTGTTTAAATATTAAAAATTTTTAAATACTTTTATGTAGGAATGAAATAAAGGATTGTTTATGGCAAAGGTTAAAAACGCGGAAAAATTGGTTATTATTGACGGAAATAGTTTGTTGAATAGGGCATTTTATGCGTTGCCTCTTTTAACAAACGCAAATGGCGAATATTCAAATGCTGTTTTTGGGTTCGCAAATACGCTTATGAAAGCGATTTTTGATTTGAAGCCAGAGTATATTGTAGTTGCAATGGACTATGGCAAAAAGACTTTTCGTAACGAGCTGTATAGCGGTTATAAAGGTAAACGCCGTCCAACTCCACCTGAACTTTTAAGTCAGTTTCCAGTTTTAAAACGAATGTTAAAGGAAATGAATATTAAAGTCGTCGAAAAAAAAGATTTTGAAGCGGACGACTTAATTGGGACTTTGTCAAAAAAGTTTTTAACTGAAAATATTATTGTAACGGGTGATAGAGACTCTCTACAACTTATTAACGACCACACGCAAGTTTGGTTGACTAAAAAAGGTATTTCCGAAGTAAAGGTTATGAATAGAGAGACCTTTAAAGAAGAATATTCTATTGATGTCGAGCAATTTATTGATTTGAAAGCGCTTATGGGTGATTCATCAGACAACATCCCAGGTGTGCCAGGTGTGGGCGAAAAAACTGCTATTGAGCTTATGAAAACTTACGGCAGTTTGGATAATATTTACGAGAATGTTGGGGAACTCAAAGGCAAGTTGAAAGAAAAAATGGAAAGCGGGCGCGAACTTGCATATCTAAGTAAAACTCTTTCTACAATCAAGTGCGATGTCGAAATGAGCGTAAAATTGAAAGATTTAAAATATGATTTTCCATTTGATAAAGGCGTTTACGATTTTTTTGTCGAGTATCAATTTAATAGCCTTTTAAAAAGAACAGATATTTTTAAAGATTTTGACATTTCATCGGGTCCTAAAAAATATTCGGTAAATGTAATTGAAATTAAAACTATTCAAGATTTAGAGAAACAAATAGAACATATAAAACGCGCGAAAGTTCTTGCGTGCGAACTAACGGGTGAAAAATTTTCTTTTGCATATGACAAAAATTGTGAATTTTTTGTAAATTCGCAACCAAATTTACTTGCCGAATCTATTGATTTGTCTAACGCGCTTAATATGTTAAAGGATGTCTTACTTGATAGTGAAATAAAAAAGTTGGTTTATGATAAGAAACGACTTTATCACGCTTTGACTGGTTTTGATTTGACTATAAAGGGCGTCGAATTTGATTGCATTTTGGCGTATTATCTCTTGTGCGCAGGCGAAAGAGAAGCAAATAAAATCAATTTGCTTTCAAAATATGGGCTGGAAGAAGAATATGATGCTGTTAATTTGTTCTACTATAAGGAATTGCTTGTCGAAGAACTTAAAAATGCAGATTTAATGGACTTGTATAACAAAATAGAAGTTCCTTTGACCGATGTTTTATTTGAAATGGAGCAAGACGGGTTTAAAATCAACAAGGATGTCCTTTTTGAACTTGAAGAGAGATATTCAAAGGAAGTTGTAGATTTGGAGCAATCTATAAAACAAATTGCGGGAAAGGAAGTCAATTTAAACTCGCCAAAACAACTTGCTGAACTTTTATTTGACGACTTGCAACTTGTCACCTATAACAATAAAAAAAGGTCTACAAGTGCGGAGATTTTGGAAGAAATGACAAATATGCATCCAATTGTTCCGCTAATTATTCGTTATCGTAAAATAAAAAAGATAGTGACGACCTATCTTGAACCATACAAGGAAATGCTAAAAAATGGGGATATTATTCATACTGTTTTTAATCAAACCCTAACAACAACGGGAAGGTTGTCGTCAAGCGAGCCTAATTTGCAAAACATTCCAGTTAGGGAAGGCGAAGGGCGAAATTTGAGAAAAATGTTTGTTTCCCGCTTTGACGACGGGGCGCTCGTAAGTGCTGACTACTCGCAAATTGAACTTCGTTTACTCGCGCATTTTAGCCAAGATGAAAACTTGATTAGGGCTTTTAATGAAAATGTCGACATCCATTCACTGACGGCTAGCGAAATATTTGGCGTTCCAATAGCGGATGTGGATTCAAATATGAGACGCACGGCTAAAGCGGTTAACTTCGGAATCGTCTATGGAATGAGTGATTTTGGCTTGGGACAAAGCATTGGTTGTACTAAAAAACAAGCAAAAGAATATATAGATAGATATTTTGCGAAATATGCAAGTATTAGAAATTATCTTGATATGAGTGTAGAAAGTGCAAAAGAGACGGGCTACGCGACAACACTTTTCAAAAGACGCAGAAAAATAAATGAACTTAAATCTCCGACCTATATGTCCCGTCAGTTTGGGGAAAGGGTTGCAATGAATGCGCCACTTCAAGGGAGTGCGAGTGATATAATAAAACTTGCAATGATAAATGTTTCAAAGGCGCTAAAAGAAGGCGGATACAAGAGTAAACTCATTATGCAAGTTCACGATGAACTGATAATTGATGCAACTCGAGACGAAGTTGTTACAGTTGCAAAACTTTTAAAGCAAAATATGGAAAATGTAGTTAAACTCAGCGTTCCACTAGTTGCAGATGTTGAGTCTGGGCCATCGTGGTTTGATTGCTAATTTTTGTGTAACTAATTAAAAATTAAATTTGCAATTGAGTTTTAGAAGTTAATTTAATTAAAATAAAAATTAAAGACCTTTTATGAGAGTTGTTTCATAAAAGGTTTTTTATAATTTTAAGTTGTTTTATGATATTTTTTTAAATTTTGCATACACTACGAATATGAAAAAGAGTGTAAAGAAGAAAAAGAAACAAACGGGCAAGGGAAAATATGTTTTTGCTTTTTTCCTTTCAATCGTTTTTATCATTGGTGGGCTGATTGCATTTTATAAGGTCCGCTATCCAGTGAAATATCAAGATGAAATTGCTAAATATTCGGATAGTTATTCGCTTGATAGGGCTATGGTCGCAAGTTTGATAAATGAAGAAAGTAGTTTCAACCCAAACGCAGTCTCAAAAGTCGGTGCAATTGGTCTTATGCAAATTACGCCGTCGACGGGTTCTTTTATTGCAAATAAGTTGGGAGAAACAGGTTATGACTCGTCAAAACTTTTTGACCCAGACACGAATATCAGATATGGTTGTTATTATTTAAAATATCTCCGAGATAGGTTTGTTGACACAAAGGTTGTTTTGACCGCATACAACGCTGGCGAGACAACTGTTAGGATGTGGTTAAAGGACAAGCAATATAGTGCTGATGGAGTGACACTGGTTAAGGTGCCTTACAATGTTACGGAAAGTTACACAACAAAAATTTTAAATGGGATGAAACATTATTCAAATAGAATTTAGAAGTAAATTGTATTAAAGATAAATATTTTTTAACTTTTAACAAACAATATAGGTATGATAGTTTTTCTTATCGTTTTCTTAGTGTTATTGCTTTTACTTTTGTTTCCAATAAAACTAAAAGCAAAGGTAGTATTCAATCTTTTGTCAAACAGTGGATATATAAGCGCGTTTTTCTTTAAAATTAGAGTTTTTTTAGGAAAAATAAGCTTGGCGCCGACGAAGTTGATACTTCAAACGAAGAAAAAATTATCGTATCTATATTTTTTTGAAAACAAATCAAATGAAGATTTTAGTGAAATGTTTTTTGGCAATTTAATAAAACGCATAAGGCTAAATGACCTTCGTTTTATTGGTCGCTTTGGACTCTTTGCCAATTGTCTTTTAACAAGTCTATGTTGTGGAAGTTCTATGGCGGTTATGGGGATTTTGTATGCAATTTTAAATTCAAATCGTGGGCAAATTCCGTCGGATATAAAATTGTATCCAGACTACAAGCACAACACAATTTTAATTTGTTTTACAAGTAGTATTACGATAAATTTACTTGCAATCATTAGAAGTTTTATAACAACTATTTGTTTATATTCAAAAAGGAGTCAAAAAAATGGAAATTAAGAAACCAATTGAAAATGTTTTAAAGGAAACCTTAGAAAATATGCGTGGGATAGTGGACGCAAATTCCATAATCGGGAGTCCAATAGAAAAGGGCGATGCTCTTATTATTCCTATTTCTCGCGTTTCGTTTGGTTTCGTGAGTGGTGGTGGCGAGTACAATAAAAAAAGACGCCACGAAATAAATTATCCTTTTGCGGGCGGAAGCGGGGGCGGGTGTAACATAACACCGATTGGTTTTTTGGTCGTAAAGGAAAAGAATGTTCAATTTATCAAAATAAATATTGAAAACAACTTTGAAAAGGTCGTCGACCTTTGCGCGGACTTTTTTCAGAACAATAAAAAATAGCAGTCTTAAATAAAGTCTTTAGGTAGTGAGAGTTCGTTTTTTTTGGCAATTTCATTATCTTTTTAAAAACTTTATTTAAAAACGCATTTGGATAATTTAAAAGGAAATAACAAATAAATGAAAAAAATAACGAAAATTGTTGCTATTTTTGTGGCTTTTGTTGTGATGTTTTGTTTAAAAGCTCAAGGACGGAGTGCGTTTGCACAGTCGGATTGTTCAGCAAAATCAATGATTGTAATGGAAACATTGCATAATAGAGTACTATATAGCAAAAATGAAAACGAAAAGTTACCTATGGCGTCAACGACCAAAATTGTGAGCGCCCTTACAGTAATAGAAAATTGTGACGACCTTGATAAACTTGTTACTGTTCCAAAATCAGCGACACTGGTCGAGGGGAGTTCAATATACTTAAAAGCGGGAGAGCAACTTACTATAAAACAACTCCTTTATGGACTTATGCTTCAATCGGGGAACGACTCTGCCGAGACCTTGGCTCTTGAAGTTGGCGGAACAATTGAACATTTCGCTGAACTGATGAATGAAACAGCCTTGAAATGTGGGGCAACGAATAGTCATTTTGTAACTCCACACGGGCTCGACGACAAAGAACATTACACAACAGCGCGGGACTTGGCGATTATTACAAGTTACGCCTTAAAGAATCCAGTTTTTAAGCAAATTGTTTCTTCAAAGTCCTTTGTTATAAAACAAACCGAGCATAACACGGCACGCACTCTTATAAATAAAAATAAACTTTTAAGTTCTCTTGAAGGTTGTAATGGTGTCAAAACAGGCTATACGCGCAAGTCGGGCAGATGTCTAGTTTCTGCGTGCGAACGAAATGGAATGCAAGTAGTTTGTGTTGTTTTAAATGATAGACCTATGTTTGAAGATAGTGAGAAACTTTTGGAGCAGGCTTTTAAAGAATATAAGTTGTATGAAATTTTGCCTAGTTATAAGTTTGTAAGTGATGTCGCGGTCGAAGATGGCAAAGCGTCAAGTTTAAGATTGTATAAT
>CAKVCH010000047.1 GCA_934725745.1 uncultured Clostridia bacterium
CGTCTAGCGCGTGGTCATCGCGTTTAATCGGATTGTCTCCGTCACCCCAAAAATAACTTTTAAGTTCGCGAATAAGGTTTGGACAATTGCGAAATATAAACAGCCGACTTTCGCCGAGCGAATTTCTTAAATAACTTTTGACAACCGATATGCCAGAGAACAAATCTTTGTTAACTTTTGTATTGACATTTATTCCGCGTTCGTAAAAGAGTTCCGCCACACTTTTTGAACCATTTAAAGTATGTTGCCCTGCCGCGCTATCAATAAGAGCCGAATAATTGCCCCGACCATCAGTCGGCCAGCCAAGTTTTTCGCATTTTTGCCGTATTTTACTTGAATGATAGTCAATATCTTTATTTTTTTCAAAATGTTCATCTATAACATAAACATTTCCGTCATAATCAACCGCATACCAGTGACACGAAAGCGGGTTATTTAGTCCAGGGTCAATTGAGATGTTGTCATACCAGTCTTTTGGCACATCAAATGGGTCAATAACATTAACCCTTTCGTCAAATTCCTTGTAAACAAGCCCATTTGCATCAAAAAAGCGCCCATATTTTCGACTCTCCAAATCTTCTTCAGAAAGTGATTCTTCAAAAATTTCAACTTCTTTGCGGTCAAGAAAAGGATTGTCAGCCCACTCCATAGTCTCGTACCAAACTTCACAACTGTTTTTTGAATTTAAATATATTTCGTCATACACCCAAGTTAAGCCTTTAAGCGGAGTCATCGTCCCAAAAATTTGACCCTTTTTATCTAAAACCCTCATTCTGCATTCAAGATAAATTCTTCCCTGGTCACAACTTTTAAAGCCTATAATTGATATTCCCCCAAAGACATTTCTAACTTTTATGTAGTCAATCACTCCACCTTCTGGAAAATCTTTTCTGCCACTTTGCATTACAACATCTTCAATGTAATAAGGGCTGAGATAACTTAGAATTTTCTTCTGCGCAACATCTCTTTGAACCTGCCGTGACAAACTCACGACCCAACCCACCGTATCTTTTTTATTTTTCTTATAAGGGTGTACTCCGCGTGCTAGATATATAACTTCAACTGCGCCACACTCCGTTTTCCCAGTCCTATTACCTCCAAACACCCAACGATTTCTTTTGTTGCATTTATGGAAAGCAAGTTGTTTTTCGTGAACAATTTTGCCAGTATTATATGTTAAAAGTTTATCCACATCCTTCCGTTTTGAAATTTCATCACAAACATTTTTAAGTTTTTGAACCAAATTCTTTTGAGACATAGACATCCTTCTTAATAAAATGTTTACAACTGGCAATAATTATTACGAATAATGCACCACGAAAATAAGCCAAAAAATTTGTTTTTTTGATAAAAACCATTCTTTTTTTTATTAAAAAATGTATTATCATTGACTAAAAGGAGAGATAAAAACTATGAAATTTATTCAAAAACTTGCAATTTTTACATTTTTTGCAATTTTTAATGTCTTTTTTCTGTCCTTTATTGAAACAATGCCCGTTGCATCTGCAAAACTAACGACTTTTATGTACGCAAAAGTGGAAAGTTCTGGCGTTAACCTATATAAAACATCAAGCGCGATAAACGAAAATGCTTATTTTGAAATTCCAAGCAGTTATTTTGTTCTTCTTCTTTCAAATTACAACTCTCTCTTTTACAAGGCACAATATCAAGATGTCGTGGGTTTTATCTTAAAAGACCAAGTTATGCCAGTTAATGAAACACCCGAAATGCCTTATCTTACAAATGCGACTTTTTATGTGTTTACAACCGACGGGACAACAGTTATGGATAGTCCAACAAGTAAAGGTAAAGCACTTACAACCGTCGAAAAATATGAAGAAATTAGTTATTATGGCACAATTTTAGGTGAAGAAAAGACGATGGGGCGCGGAAACAGTTGGATTTTTGGAAAAACCAAACAAGGTGTAATGGGCTATTTTTACGCTGGACTTTGTGAAATGAATTCAGCAATTGTTCCTAACAATGAAGTCGTCACAAAAGCGACTAACCCGTTTAGTGAAAATGACAATGACTATTTATATAGTCTAGTCGACTTAACACCGAGCGTTAAAATTGCACTTCTTTTACTTGTTCTTCTTCCCGCAATTTTTCTACTTTTTCTTGCCTTCAAACCAGCATTCACGGGGCGTCTACCGTTTAAAAAGAATAAACAATCCACTAAAGACGCCCCACCCGCGAAGCGCCAGACGAGAACTGCTATCAAACGAATCGAAAGTTACCCCGACGATAATTTTTAGTTCAATCTCATAAAGATACACGACATATCTGTTCTTCTTTAACGCAAGTCAAGCACAATAATTTAGTTTTAGATTCTCCCGGAAATTACTTAAACCGCCTTTTTAGCCCTTTTTTCTAATATTTTTGAGCCAATTTACAAATAAAAGCAATTTTCATTATAATTTTTTAAATAATTGACTATTTACACACACGCCTTAAATTGTTCAAAATCAGACCGCAGATACACTCTCGATTTTTCCCAATATCACCGCCGTGGTCAACAAATTTTTCCACCTTAACAAAGGCATCGTCAATTTGACCTAAAATTCCTTGTTTTGCTAGTTTTTGATGAAGAAGTTTAAAGTTGAAAACCTTATAAAAAGATTGGAGTGCAACCGCCAGCCTTCTAAAAAAGGTGCGTTTATCCATATTTAAAATTTCGAGACAATCTTCACATTTTACATTGTCGACAAATCTAAGGAGCAAAATCCTTGCATCTTTTTCTTTTAGTTCGCTTAAAGATTCGTCAATCAAAACTTTTAAATTGATAAGGCTAACTTTTTGGTCAGTTAGAGATAAAATCTCCCCCGCACAATTTTCTACGGTTTGCCCCACAGCCAAATACATTGATGATTCCGCCTTTTTCATAATTAGATTGTCAAGAGCGCTTGTAACATAAGGCAAAAGGTTATATACACTTAGCACCGTTTTGCACATTTTCTTTGCAACTTGGCTAGGACAGCGTAAAATTTTTTCTTGAATTGATGATAAATTTTGCATTTTATAAATCCCCTTTTTTTGAAAATCTTTTAGACTTTACGAATACAATTTACAACACAAATGTTGACAATACTTGTCACAAATTTAAAAGTAACCAAAAATTTTTTTGGGTTTTTGAACATGCTCATTTTGGTTTTATCACCGAGATTTTTAAAACACAACATTTACTCTCTATTTTTTTTGAAAAATTTTGAAAAACATTTTTTTCGCTTATTTTTTTACTATATTTTGGACGAAAAAATTAGTGAATTTCCTAAGACAAAATTTTACATCTTTTTACACTTTTCGACATAATTCGACACAATATGACACAAAATGGCACAATTTTATCTAAATTCAGTACTAAAATCGCCATTTTTTGCATAAAAAAATCACCTTGCTCAAACAAGATGATTTTTTTGATATTTTTATTTTTTAAAAAAATAATTTTGAATAATTTTGAAAAGAAAGTCTTTTTTTACTAAATATACATAGAAAATTATATTTTAAATATATATTATATTATCGGAAGTTGAGTCGGGGTGCTTGCACACCAGCGAAACTGATGGTTATTCAAACTAGTGATGCCACAACTTGTTGTGGATTTGCGTTAAGCAAATTGATTTGCGAACAAAGAGAGCAAAGCAACATCACATAATTTATGACAAAGTAATAAAATACAAATGAAATAAATTTATAAAATTTAATTGGTTAAAAATTACTTAATTTTTTCAAGGAGTTTCAAGTCGACTCTGCCTGTGTTATCAACTTTTATAACTTCGACTTTAACTGTGTCGCCGATATTGACAACATCGGTCACTTTCTCAACTCTCTTATCAGACAACTTTGAAATATGAATCATACCGTCTTTTGAAGGTGTAAGTTCGACAAATGCACCAAATTGCATTGTTCTTACAACTTTTCCAACATAAGTTGCGCCAACTTCAATATTTCCAACAATACTCAAAATGATTTCTTTCGCTCTTTGCGCTTTATCGCTGTCGACACTTGCAATAAGAACCTTTCCGTCGTCATCGATGTCAATTTTGACACCTGTTTCATCGATTATCTTATTGATTACCTTTCCGCCAGAACCAATAACATCACCAATCTTTTCTGGGTCAATGTTGAAACTAATAATCTTTGGAGCAAATTTGCTAAGTTCTTTTCTTGGCTCTGCTATTGTGTCAAGCATAATGCCCAAAATGTGCATTCTGCCTTCTCTTGCTTGGTTAAGAGCGGTCGTCAAAATTTCTTTATCAATACCTTTAATCTTAATATCCATTTGGATAGCGGTAATACCCTTTTCTGTTCCAGCGACCTTAAAGTCCATATCTCCAAGGAAGTCTTCCAACCCTTGAATATCGCTCAAAACAGCAACTTTCTTGCTATTAGTATCCTTTATAAGTCCCATTGCGATACCAGCAACAGGGGCTTTAATTTGAACGCCAGCATCCATAAGTGACAAAGTTGACCCGCAGACGCTTGCCATTGATGATGAACCGTTTGAACTTAAAACTTCACTTACAAGGCGCAAAGCGTATGGGAATTCGTCTTCACTTGGAATGACAGGTTCAAGAGCGCGTTCTGCCAAAGCACCGTGTCCGATTTCACGCCTACCTGGGCTTTTCAATGGTCTTGCTTCGCCAGTTGCATATGGTGGCATATTATATTGGTGAATATAACGCTTGTTTTCTTCGTCATCAAGCCCTTCAAGTTTTTGTCCTTCGCCCAAAGTTCCCAAAGTACAGCAGTTAAGAACTTGAGTTTGTCCACGAGTAAAGACCGCGCTTCCGTGAACTCTTGGAAGAACGCCAACTTCACACCAAATAGGACGAATTTCTTTAAGTTTTCTTCCGTCAGGTCTCATTCCTTCGCCTAAAATCTTTGCTCTGACCTTTTCTTTTGTCATTTTATATAAGACATCGCCGATTTCGCTTTCTTTTCCAGCCAAACTCTCCGCAAAATGTGCGTAAACATCTTTTTCGACTTCTTCTTGCCTATTTTGTCTTGTTTCTCTATCTGTCGTGTCAAGCGCAAAATCAAGTTTTTTGTCTGCGTATTCTCTAACAACCTTTTCTACTTCTTCGCTTGGAAGGAATATAGGCATATCTGTTCTTTTTGCCTTGCCAATTTTCTTAACAATTTCATTTTGGAAATCGACCAATTTTTTGATTTCATCGTGCGCAAACATAATAGCGTCAAGCATTTTTTGTTCACTGACTTCTTTTGCACCCGCTTCGACCATCAAAATTGCATCGTGAGTCCCAGAAACAGTAACATGCATATCACTTTTTTCTTTTTCTTCCAAAGTTGGGTTGATAATAAATTTGTCATTTATACATCCGACAACAACACTCCCCGTTGGTCCCGCAAATGGAATATCCGAAATGCTAAGCGCGACAGATGACGCAATCATTGCTAGTGGCTCAGGCGCGATGTCTGGGTCAACAGAAAGTGCAGTACAAACAACCGCAACATCATTGAAAAAGCCTTTTGGGAACAAAGGACGAAGCGGTCTATCAATAAGACGAGATGTCAAAATTGCCTTGTCGCTTGGTCTCCCTTCTCTCTTTTTAAACCCGCCAGGAATTTTCCCTACCGAGTACATTTTTTCCTCAAAATCAACCCCAAGTGGGAAGAAATCAATCCCGTCTCTTGGTTTTTCCGCCATAGTAACATTGCATTGAACAACAGTGTCTCCACACTTTACCCAACAAGTCCCGTTCGCTTGTTCGCTGTATTTCCCTGTTTTGACGACAAGTTTTCTTCCGCCAACAG
>CAKVCH010000048.1 GCA_934725745.1 uncultured Clostridia bacterium
CGGGGCTAGCAACGGGCGCATATAAAAATTTGGCGGACATTAGAGACAGAATAAAGTCGGAAAGGGTTTATCTTCCAAATTGCAACGAAGAAGATGTGAAACCACTTTTAAAGGGTTGGAAAAACGCAGTAAGTAGGACTCTTAATTAGGTAGACTTTGGCGACCAAGGTGTGATAGCGTTTAAAGCGCCACACCTAGACCGTCAATTAAAATTTTGCAAGTTGACATAATAAAAATAATTAGGGTATGGCGACTATTTAAAGGTGATTAGACTACGGCGACCAAGGCGTGACCGCATTCGCGCCACACCTAGACCGCCTTTAAAATCACATACTAAAAAAAATAAAAGGGGAAGAAATGAAAGAAGGTTTTTTTGAAAGTTTTGACAAAGAAAAAATTTATTATTACGAGTGGGACGATGTGGAAAGCCCAAAGGGTGTCGTCCAAATTATTCACGGGATGAGCGAGCACGCGTTTAGATACGATGAGTTTGCTAGGAATCTTAATAAGGCGGGCTTTATCGTTTTTGCAGACGACCACAGAGCACACGGCAAAACGGCGGGCGACCTAAGTAGAATTGGGAAATACGACAAGGACAACTTGTTTCTTGACACTCTTCAAGACGAAATTTTTATAAGCAAAATGCTAAAAAAATATAATCTTCCATTGTATGTTTTTGGGCATAGTTATGGCTCGTTTTTGACACAAGCATACATTGAAAAATGTAAGTTGTACGAAAAGGCGATTATTTGCGGAAGCGCACTTATGAAAAATCGTGCAAAGGTCAAAGCGGGGCTATTTATAGCCAAAATGACTATGCGTCATAAGGGCAAGGACGCACCTGCAAAACTTATTGAAAAAATGAGTTTTAATAGTTACAACAAAAGGTGCAAGGGTGGATATTGGATAAATAGCGATGAAGAAGAAGGTAAAAAGTATTACGCTGACCCACTTTGCACTCAACCATTTTCGGCTAAATTTTATGTCGACTTTTTTGGCGTTTTTTCGACAATTTATAAAAAAGAATATTTGGACGCAATTGACAAATCAAAACCTATTCTTTTGATTGCGGGAAAAGAAGACCCAGTGGGCGATTATGGTAAATCGGTAGTTAATTTGTACAAATTTTATATGGGGCTTGACATCCAAAATGTTGAAATGAAATTGTACGATAATGCGCGCCACGAGATTTTAAACGAACCAAAAATCAAAGCGCAAGTTACGCAAGATGTTATAGATTTTATTGAAAAATAGGTCGTAGAAGAATTGGACACGCAAAAATATTTAAGGGAAATAAAGGGGAAAATATCTTCGCTTGATAGTTATGTCGAAAACGAAGAGCGCTTAATTTTTAGACTCTCGCTAGGCATAACTAGCGCGCAACTTTTTTTGCTAAAAGAACTAAGCCCCGAGCAAGTGGCGAAAATTGAAAAAGTACTCAAAAGGCGAATGAAAAACGAGCCATTAACTAAAATTTTTAATAGCGCGGAGTTTATGGGATATGAATTTTACATAAATAAAGATGTTTTATCACCTAGAAAGGAAACTGAACTTTTAGTTGAACTTGCCATAAAAAGCGCGCAAGAAATGCTACTTAAAAACAGTCAAAATCAAAATAAAATAAGAGTCCTTGATATGTGTTGCGGGAGCGGGTGCATTGGGCTTGCTATTAAAAAGATTTTAAAGGACGCGACGGATGTGACCTTGGCGGATTTATCAAGCGACGCACTTAAAGTAGCAAAAAGAAACGCACAAAACGAAAGCGTTAAGACCATAAAAACCGATATGTTTCAAGACTTGAAAAAGGACGAAAAGTTTGATATAATCGTGTGTAATCCACCTTACATTTCAAAAGACGAATATGAAAATTTGTCATCTTCTGTCAAAGACTACGACCCCAAAATGGCGCTAGTCGGCGGAGAAAACGGACTAAAATTTTATAAAATTTTAGGGGAGCAAGGCGGAAAATATTTGACCCCACGCGGGGAAATAATTATGGAAATAGGATACAACGAGCGGGAAGATGTCCAGAAAATCTTTGAAAATGCGGGCTTTAAAACGGTTGCGTACAAAGATTTTTCGGGACTTGACCGTGTGGTTGTGGCAAAAAATTACGGAGAATAAAAATGATTGAAAAACTAGAAAGCATTGCAAAAAAATATGAAGAATTGACGGCAAAAATCATTGACCCACAAGTCATTGCGGACAATAGAACTTGGCAAAAACTCGTCAAAGAGCATAGCGAACTCAAACCAATTGTCGAAAAATATGACGAACTAAAAAAGTGTGAAAATGACCTTGCGGGCGCGAAAGAACTTTTAAAGGAAGAAAAAGACAGCGAACTTTTATCTCTTGCCGAAGACGAAATTGCGCAAAATGAGAAACTTCGCGAGACTTTGCAAGACGAACTTAAAATACTTCTTCTTCCAAAGGACGAAAACGACGACAAAAATGTTATTATTGAAATCCGCGCGGGCGCTGGCGGTGACGAAGCGGCACTTTTTGCAAGTGAACTTATGCGAATGTATATGATGTACGCAGAAAGGCACAGATATAAGACGGAAGTCGTTAGCATAAACGAAATCGAACTCGGCGGAATTAAGGAAGTTGTTTTTCAAATTTCGGGCGCGGGCGCGTTTAGTAATCTTAAATACGAAAGTGGTGTTCATAGAGTGCAAAGAGTGCCAGAGACGGAAAGTCAAGGGCGCGTGCATACATCGACGGTTACAGTTGCGGTTTTGCCAGAACTTGAAGAAGTGGAGTTTGATATTGAAGATAAAGACCTTCGCGTCGACACATATAGAAGTAGTGGCGCGGGCGGACAACACATTAACAAAACTGACAGCGCGATAAGAATTACCCACCTTCCAACGGGCATTGTTGTGAGTTGTCAAGATGAGAGAAGCCAACTTAAAAACCGCGAAAAAGCGATGATGGTTTTAAAGGCGAAACTTTACGATTTTTATCAAGGGCAAAAGAACAAAGAATACGCCGAAGAAAGAAAGTCACAAGTAGGCACTGGCGATAGGTCGGAAAGAATAAGGACATACAACTTCCCACAAGGGCGCATAACCGACCACAGAGTGGGCTACACGGCGTACAATTTGCTAGATTTTATGAACGGCAACTTAGACGAACTTATTGAGATTTTAAAACTCGACAACCAAAGAAAGAAGTTGGAAAATCTGGATATTTAAATTGTATTATCGGAAGTTGAGTCGGAGAGTTTACTCTCCAGCGAGACTGATGATTATTCAAATTGGAAGTGCAAAGCATTGCTTTGCGAGTGCGTTAACAAATTTTGAACTTGTTTCAAAATTTACTTCCTATAATTTTAGGCAAAAAGGGGGAAGAAAATGTCAGAAAAACCAAATGACATTAAGAGCGAAAAGGAAATAGAAGATATTGTAAATAGCGCTAAATTGAAATCAAACGACGAGACAAAAAAGGATGATAGCGCGCAATTTTCCTATTCTCGCACTAACGGCGAAACCATTGTCGACCCATTTGCGGTAAAAAGTTGCAAAAACGAGCAAAACCGCGACATAATAGAAAACGGGCGCCTTGGCAGTTACGACGAATATGGCAATTATTTGTTCATTCCTGAGATTAGGCAAGAACTTATAGAAATCCCAAAACTTATCTACAACACCGCCATAAAAGACGGCAGAACGACCTATGATTTGCGTGCGATTATCCCTATTTTTGGCGATATGTACTTTAAACTTAGGATAAACAAGTACGAAGCAAAACTTCTTCTTGTCGAAAATGTTACTCGTGAGGCGGGGCAGTATGTCGAAGTTTATGAAGAACTTGTCGACAGTATCGCCTTGTCTGAAAAAGAGCCCGTATCGACGGATGTCATTTTTACCCTTTTTCATATTTATGAAGACGATGACGACTATGGAATGGAATTTGACGCTTACTACGGCTTTGAAAATATTTTGCTCAAAAAAATATATATGGGACTCCTTTCAAACGAGATAAAAGATTTGACCGCAAGCGACGAGCACGCGTGCTATCTTGAAATGATGCAAATTATTGAAGAAAGTGGCGAGTACGGCGAGAGAATTAAAAAGGAATTTTTGACGCGCCTTAAAGATAGACGCCAAATTTTCGACATAAAAGACGAGTACGCATACGATAGGGCGGTTAACGAAATTTTACTTTCGAGTGTTGACATCGCGACCACAAAAGAAGATAAGGAAAACCCAAAAACGCGAGCGGTTTACAATAAAATTATAAATGTTAGGGACAAAAATCTTGCTAAATATATCGAGCAAGCGGAAGAGCGCGTTGACGAAAATTATGTTAAAAATGTAGAAGAAAGAGCGGTCAAATCTTTTATAGAGAAAAATTACGAAAGGGCAAAAGAAGTTAAACTTGAATATCTTGATAAACTTACTTTTGTTTCAAAAAAGGAAAAGGAAAAAATCGCGAAATCAGAAACTAAACGCGAAAAACATAAACTAGACAAGCCTCTTATGAAACAACTAACGGCGCAAAAAAAGAAGGAAGAAGAAAAGAAGCCTTTGACAAAAGAAGAAAAGATTGCGCAAATTGTTGAGAAGAAGAAAGAAGAAAAGAAAGAAGTTAAAAAAGTTACGCCAGCAAAAGCCCAAAAGGCAAAAGCGAAATCAAAAAGCAAGGCAAAATCTAAAAAAGGCGCCAAGAAAAAAGGTGGCGCGAAGGTTAAGTCTAAAAGCAAAGTTAAAAAAGCTGACCCAAAGAAAGCGAAAAAAGCAGACGGGAAATTAAAAAAAGACGCCAAGAAAAAGGACAAGAAAAAAGACAAAAAGGATGAAAAGAAAAAGCCACTTGTTTTCTCAGCCGAAAAACTTGCACTTTTTGAGAAAAACCACCGCGCGAAACTTCTTGCAAAAGAGATTCAAGACATAAAGGAAAGACCTTTAAAACAAGAAATCTTGACGCCACAAAAACCACTTGAAAAGCAGGTTGAAAAAGAGCCTGAGATTGCTTTAGAGCAAGAAACAGAGTCGTCATTTGGCGATGTGTTTGAAGTCGTCGAACTTGAAAATGCTAAGTCCGTTGGGCACGAAAAGGTTGAACAAGAAAATGTTTCAAAACTTGAAAAACGAGACGACCTTGAAAAAACCAAGGTGTACATTGAAGATGTAAAAAAAGAGCCTATAATAGATAGCGAAAAAGCTTTACTTTCAACGAATGAAATTGACGGTGTTTTTGTTTCTTCATCTATAAACGAAGCGCAAAAAAGTGAAAGCGTAAAGATTGAAGTTGAAAAGCAAAAAGTGGCGGAAGAAGTTGTGCGAGAAAAGAGCCAAGTGAGCCAAAATGTCCAAAAATTTGCACAAGAAATCAGGCAAAATATGGGTAGAGAAATGGAGCATTAAAGAGCTTTTATTGCTTAGTTTAGATAAAAAAGCATAAAAACACAAAAAACAACTATTTTTTAAAAACATTTTTTGGGGTAATTTTGGCGTTAAACACATCGATAACTAAACTAAAACCAATTTTTTTAAAACATTATTTGGGGGCAAATTAGGACGCGAGAAAATGAAAAGACGATTTTTTTGTGCAAAAAGTACAATAAAAATTTCAAATTGCCTATTTACAACCGCCAATAAGTGTGATATGATACGGATAGAAAAAAGGGAGAATTGATTATGGCACATGCTATTACGGCGGATATGGTTGATTTTGAATATTACGCGCCTTATGACAGTGAATGTTTCAGGAATCCTAATGGGAATGAG
>CAKVCH010000049.1 GCA_934725745.1 uncultured Clostridia bacterium
GCCTGGCACTTCGCGCGACATAATAAAGTTAAAAACTAAAATTATAGGTGCTACAATAAGCAAAACTATTCCATATCTCTTGCAATATTTAGCAAGCAAACTTTTTGTGTCGTTTACTTTTCTTCTTCTCTTATCTATTTCGTCATCTTTCTTCATCATCGTTTTCCTTTCCACTCATCAAATCGTCAATTGCTTGCAAAAGTTCAATACCAGTCAAATTTTCTTCATTTTGTTTTGACTTCTTTGTTTTCTTTTTTGCACTATCTTTCTTTAAATTTTCTTTGTCTTCTGTTTCTTTTCTAGGTTTCCTTGTTCTAACCTTTTTAACTTTTTCTTGTGGCTTTTCTTCACCTAAATTTTCCACCAAAACATCTTCTTTTTTATTTTCCACATTTTCTAAAATTGGTTTTTTATTCTTTTTATTATTTACAACGGACAAAATAATCGCAACAGCCATTAAACCCCCGCCCACGATTAGCGCTATCCCGTAATAAACGACTTGATTTGCGTAGTTTCTAAAAACTTTTATTTGTCCGCCGATGTCATTTTCCCACTCCCAAGTGTGCGTGTAGCCGTTTTCCGTCCTACTTATTTCGCCGTTAGAGTGAAGCCTAGAATAAGGTGTTGTGAAAGAAAAGGCATATTTTGCGACTTCGTCACTTAGCCCAAGTTCAGATTTCGCGACATCAACAATGCTTGTGCCAGCAGAATATGTTTTATATTGAGCGAGCAATTTTGGCTCTTCTTTGTTGTAGAAAAATGGCGAACAAGTTTCTACCATTTTTGTTGCAAAAAAAGAGTTTTCGGTTGAATTGTCAAGCACCATTATTGGAGTATCAATCAATGTCGAATAAAAATCTTTATCGACTATTATATTATTTGTCTCTGTGTCATATTTGTAGGCACTTGGGCAGAAAAATGCGAGATAGGCATAAATCGATTTAAACGCAATTTCAACCTTTATTGTTGTTGCTTCCGCGACGGATTGTGTCGCGTTTGGAGTAATAGCACCCCCAACAAACTTATTTGAATCTTTGTCACACGATAAGAAGCGTGGATAAGCGCTTATAATAAAAGCAAATTTTGAGTCTTGCCCCATCGCTTGCCAACTTGCATTATCTTTATATATGTTGTCAAAAAGACTAACAAGTTTTTTCTTATATTCACTTACAATTTGATTGTGATAGGCAGTTACAAGTTCGTACGCCTTTTGTTTTTGACTGTTTATCCCCGTCCCCGAAAGAGTCGAGATGTCAAATTCAACTTCAATTAAAATCTCTCCACTTGCATATTGAGTTGTCGACATTTTAACTGGCGAACAAGCAAAGAAAAATAGGCAAAATGCAAAACACATTATGCAAAGAAATGTCTTTTTAAAAATACTTTTTCCTTTCTTTTTTTCCACTTTTCTTTCCTTTTAAAGTCCAACAAATTTTTAGTTATAAGACACGGCAAAGTTTTTATAATTTTAAACCTTAAAATTTTAAAGGCTAAAAAATCTAATAAAAATGACACAATTATGTCTTTAAAGTGCAAAGCAAACGCTAGTTTTTTAGTTATAATTAAACAAGTTTCCGTAAATTATCTTTTTAAATTTCTCAACATCGACATCGACGCAAACAAGGGCATTCGAGTCTTTTGAATCAAAGTCGCACTTGATATATCCATATTCTTGGTCGTCTTTCTTATGATATTTTACACTTAATTTTGCTGGCTCGGTTGTAAAAATTTCGGGATTTGAAAGATACAATGCCGAACAACTATCGTGCACCGCAGCGCCGAGTTTTCCCACATGGAAGTCATTGTATTTTGTAAACATTTTATAAAATGTCTTTCCCACTTTATTTGCACGCTTGATTTTAAGTTGCTCTTCTGGCGTAAAGTAGGCAATATGCCCAAGTTCCATTGGAACAAGCACAAAAGGAATGTTCGATTTTAATACAATATCGACCGCTTCTGGGTCATAGGCGACATTAAACTCTCTATAAGGTTCAGTCGAGCCGTTTTCGTCTTTACTCCCACCCATAAAGACAATTCGCGAAATCATTTCTTTTGCTTCTGGATATTTTTTTAAAAGATTTGCGACATTCGTTAGTGGTCCCGTACAAAGAAGAGTCGTATTTTTTGCCATATTGTCACACAAAAAGTAGTGAATCGCGTCTGGACTTTTCAAAACAAAAGGTCTTGTTTTTGGCGTTCTAAATTGATAACCACCGAGCCCTTTACTGCCTTGTGCAATAGTTGCGTAGACCGCTTGTCTTTTAATCGGTTCTCTTGCGCCTTCCGCGACTGGAATGTTAACTTTTAATAGTTCTGTTAGTTTAAGTGCGTTTTTAACAGTCTCTTCAATAGTCAAATTGCCCGACACTGTGGATAAAAGTTTAACTTCAATATTTCCGCTATTTACTGCGTTCATAATCGCCATTGCGTCGTCTATGCCTGGGTCGCAATCTATGATAACATAATAATCTTTCATTAGTGCTCCTTACTTGGTCTTAACATTTTCATTTGCTTCTTGTTGGCGTTTAAGTTTTAAGAGTTCTTCGTTACGCTTTCTTTGTTCTTCCTTACTTGGAAGTGGTTTTGTCATTCGGAAAGCGATTTCAAATTTTGAGTCCCTTGTATAGAATATTTCCTTACAATGTTTTTCAACTCTTGAAATAAAGTCTTCAAAAATAGGCAATGTTTCTTCATTTGAAAGTAACCTAAATTGAATTAACTCTGTTTTGTTTTTTCGCCCCGTCTTTCTATTTTCAATCTTAATCTCTTCGTGCCTAACTTCAACTTTTAGCCCGCCGTAGCCATAAAGTTTTCTCGATTCTTGCTTAACATTTAAAATCATAATGACGCGCATTTGTTCAAAAAGTTTGTCTGGGTCAAATTGAAGATTGTTTGAGAACATCGAATTAAGCGCGTTGTTTAAGAAAAAATAGTGCTTGGATAGCGGATCGCGTGGCGCAATTTCCTTTTCCCTTTCGTGTTCGCGTAAGTTGTCACTATACATATATTCTTCACTAAAATAACGCCTTTTGATTTTAAGCTCGGCAGTTCTTCCCGTCACGCGCTTTCTAAGGAGCAACTCGTTTTGCTCTAAAATGCCCGCTGGTGAGTCATAGTAATAATCGACAATTTTTGTCGTTTCTGGCGAATCCATAGTATAAGTTGTCATAGTTTGAAGGAGTTTGATAAGTCTCCCGTAAGTTTTTTCATCAAAGACAGCATAGCGCCTGTCGAGTTTAAAAATATTTAACATTTTTGCTCCTTATTTACTAATTTTTAACAAAAATTTCAAATAATATGTTGTTGCATTAACTTTTAATGTGATTTTACTATTTTACAAACAATTTTATTTAAGCTGTGCATACCTATAGCAATTATATATTACATTTTAATTATTTTTTAAGAAAACAGCAAACATTTTAGCCTACTTCGTCATCTTTTTCGCGCTGTTTGTGGCTTTTAAGATGTTTTATCAAGAAAAATATGTATATTTTCATCAAACTTGCCAAAAATTATTTGAGACAAAAAGGAGATAATTATGGATTTTAACACTTCACAAACAAAAACAAATTTGGCTCGCGCTTTTGCTGGCGAGTGCCAAGGGGGTGCAAGGTATCAATTTATTGCACAAAAGGCAATGCAAGAAGGCAAAATTAACATTCAAACAGTTTTTAGGACTCTTGCAAAAAATGAAATGGCGCACGCGCGCATTTTTTGGGACGAACTGGCAAGTCACTCGGGCAATTTAAACAAAAACATAGAAATTAAGGCTGGCTACCCTTTTGAAAACGGCGAACTTGTCGATATGATAAAGTACGCGTCAAGTAACGAAAAAAGTGAAAGCACAACCATTTATCCAAGTTTTTCAAAGATTGCGGAAGATGAAGGGTTTAAAGATATTGCTCAAAAGTTTAAACTCGTAGCGCTAGTCGAAAATGACCACTTTATGCTTCTTGACGAGTTATACAATCGCATAAAGTCAAAACAACTTTACACTATGCAAAAGGACTATGAGTGGAAATGCTCTCACTGCGGTCATGTCCACATTGCAAAAGACGCTTTCAAGGTTTGTCCGCTATGCGCTTTAAGTCAAGACAATATTGAACTAGATATGATTCCGTCGAAAAAATAAAAAAGGCGCGCAAAAGGCATTTGTTTGCTTAAAGCAAACGGCGCCTTGACCTTAAAAATGTCAAGGGCGCAAAAATTTTAACTGCGGTTAAAATTTTTAAATGCCTTTTGCGCGTCTATTTAATTATCATACACACCAAAAATTGTCGCACTACATATAACTTTCCCTTCCATTTCTTCCTTTAAATGTTCCAAAGAAAAGTTGCCAGTTAGGTCTAAGTCTTGGTTTATCGCATAAACTGTCAACCTATATTTATGTGGTGCGTCTGGTGGACAAGGCCCACCGTAACTATTATCGTTCCAACTGTTTCTTCCTTGCAAAAAGTCAAAAGAATTTTCGCTATCATCTTCTTCAACTCTTGTTTTGTGCAAATTTGCAATAAGCCAATGGACCCAAACTTTCCCGCACACTTTAACGGAATCTGGGTCGTCAAAAATTACGGCAAAACTTTTTGTATTTTTTGGCGCGTCCATAATTTCAAAAGGCAAAGAAAGAGTCGGCATTCCAAATCTTTGCTTCTTTCCCCTTTTCCCGTACTTATCCAAAATAACCCCGTTTACAATTCCTTCACTTTTTACTTCCATTTTTTATTCCCTTTGTGTAACAAAAATTTTTTAAGACTTATTATTCTTTGTTTGAATTAAAATCAAAATGATAGTGTAAACATTTGAATCAATCTTTAACACTAAAAATATTTTCTATTACATATTCTATCATATTTTTGTTTTGTGTGGTAGTTTTTTTAAAAAAATTCTTAATTTGTTTTTGATATTTTTTGTAGTTGTGTATAATTTCACTTGAAGGAAGAAAAAAATGAGCGAAGTTGAAGTAGACAAAATCGTAAAAAATCCACTTGATAAGCGAGAAGAAGTTTTTGAACATTTATCAAAAAAAGATAAAAGAATGATTGTCGCTATGGCACCATCAGTTAGGGTCGCGCTAGGTGAAGGGTTTAATAGAAAAATTGGCGAAAATAATGAAGGCAAAATTATTTCTGCATTTAGAAGTCTTGGCTTTGACGATGTGTTTGATGTCGATTTCGGCGCAGATATGACTGTTGTTGAAGAATCAAACGAATTTGTCGAGCGCTTTTTGTCGGGCGAGCGTCTTCCAATGTTTACTTCGTGTTGCCCTGCTTGGGTCAAATTTGTCGAGCAAAATTATCCTGAGTTTACCCGCAATTTGTCGACTTGCAAATCACCACAACAAATGCTTGGGGCGGTTATAAAAACATATTATGCAGAAAAATTAGGCGTCAGCGCGGACAAGTTATATTTTGTATCGGTTATGCCTTGTATCGCAAAAAAAATGGAGCGTCAAAGACCTTTTATGTCATCCACACCTTTTGGGCTTGACACAGACGCCGTTATCACTGCAAGCGAAATGATTGAAATGATAAAAGAAAAAAATATCGATTTTAACTCCCTTCCAGAC
>CAKVCH010000050.1 GCA_934725745.1 uncultured Clostridia bacterium
AAAGCGCTCTCAATGCAATTTGCGGTAAAAGCAATTGATTTGATTGAAAAAGGCGTCTTTAATCGTGCAATAGGATATAAAGACGATGTTGCATTTGATATGGATTTAGGCGACGCTTTAAAATGCGAATATAAATTTAATTACGACCTTTTGCAACTTTTTTATTCGCTTAATGAAAAAGATTAAGTTAAAAATTGTAATTTTATCTTGACATATCTTCAATAACGAGTTTATCAAACCTGACACTTTCAGGGAAGTCGCTTGGAGTAAAGGTTGTGTTCCTAAATTGTAAAAAGTGTGCGAGATGTTTTGTGACAACTATTGGGGTCGCAATATCCAACTTTTCGCACATTGGGGTCAAATAGTCAAAAAATTTATAAATGTCAAAAGTGGACGCGTCTTCATAGACTGTGTCCTTAATAATTTTTTCGTTTTTCATCACTTTTGCCCAAATTCTGACCATTTTGTTTCCCCTTTCAAATATATTTTAACTTGACATATTATATCAGACAATTTATTTAAACGCTAATTATTTTTAACAACTATTTTTGTTTTTCATAAAATAATATAGAAATTAAAGCAAAATCATTAAAATAAAAAAAATGATTAACTATATTAAAAATACTTAAAATACATAGAGAAAAACATTAGAATAGTATTTTAATAAAGGTTCATTTTAGAACTTAAAATGGCGAATAAAAGAACTCGAAAACATAAAAAATAATAAAATATTATCATCAAAAAACAAATTTTATGAATTAAAAGAATTTTCTTGACATAAGATATATAATCAACTATAATTGTCGTTGCGTGTTTAAGAAGATATATGAAATTTGAGATGTTGTATTGCTTAAAAAGGCGGTATTGCATTTTTTTTAAAACTTAAACCAGGAGGTAAAAATGGAAAACGAAATTTATCTAACAAAGGAAGGCTACAAGGCTTTACAAGAAAGGCTCGATTACCTTAAATCAACTAAAAGAGACGAAGTCTCAAAAAGAATCGGTATTGCAAGAGAGTTTGGCGACCTTAGCGAAAATTCTGAATATGACGCAGCAAAGGAAGAACAAGCGCAACTCGAACAAGAGATTTTGGAAATTGAAAATAAACTTAGATTTGGCAAGGTTATTGACAAAAAAACAATTGACACCAGTATCGTAAACGCTGGTTGCACGGTCAAACTTAAAGACCTTGATTTTGATGATATATTTGAATACAAAATTGTGGGTTCAACCGAAAGCGACCCTTCAAAGGGCATAATTTCTAATGAATCACCAGTTGGAAAGGCTCTTCTTGGCAAGAAAAAGGGTGATAAAGTTATGGTTATCCTTCCACAAAACAACAACGCAACAATTCGTCTTGAAATTCTTGATATTAAGGCGTAGTTTTTGGTTGCAGAAATAGAAAACTAAAAGTGTATCTTTATGGTGCACTTTTTTAATGTGTAAGTTTTTTAAAAAAAGTTTAAAATTGTGTTTATTAAAAAACTTTTCAAATATGTTTTTTTGTGTTATCATTATACTAGAAATAGTATGATATAAACATCTATATAAACTATTTTGCGAAAAAAATGATAGAATTTGGCGATTTAATAAGTAAAAATATTCAATATAGGGAACTTATTTCACAAGCGCAGAATTGTGCGTCTTTTTTGTTTTCGTCACCAGATGAAGTATTGGTGACCAATTTTTCGTATATGTTTGCAAAATTTTTGCTTTGCTCAGGCGAAAATAAACCTTGTGGAGTGTGCGAGAGTTGTAGAAAGGTTGACCTATTATCTCATAGCGACCTTATTATTTATCCAAAAAATCACAAGGGAATTTTGGTTGAAGATATTAAAAATTTAATTGATAATGTTTATCTTTCACCTGTTGAGAGCGATAAAAAGGTCTTTATTTTAAACAATTTTTCACTTGCGACCATTCAATCTCAAAATAAATTACTCAAAATTTTGGAAGAGCCCCCTAAAAATGTTTACATAATTTTAGGCGTCACAAACGAGAGTAAGGTTTTGCCGACCATTTTTTCTAGATGCAAAAAAATTAGGTTAAATAAACTTAACGACGAAGAAATATCTTTGGCGCTTAAAGATAAGGCGACAGATAGCGTTATTGACCTTGCGACGGGAGACTTGACAAAAGCGCTAAATTTCTCAAAAGACACTTATTTTGTTGAAACTTATAAGGCTTGCCTTGACACTTTAAAAAATATGAAAGATAGTAAGATGGTCTTAAATTTTAGTACTAAACTTGTGAGCAAAAAAGGTGAAATAGGGACGGTACTTACAATTTTTGAGTCGTTTTATAGAGATATGCTTATGCTAAGACTGGGGCAAAATTCTCTTGTCAAAAATCAAAATATTGTAAGCGACCTTAAAACAATTTCTCTTGACTATGACGCCGACGCGATAGATAAAATTATTAAAAAACTCTATGAAGTTAAGCGCGCGGTTGATTTTAATTGCAACGAAAGTTATCTTATAGACAATCTTTTGTTGTACATCTTGGAGGTGAAATATTTATGCAAATTGTAGAAGTCAGATTAAAGTTTGATAGTAGATTATACCCTCTTTTTAACAGCAAATTTGACCTTAAAAAGGGTGATTATGTTGTGTGTGAAAGTGCGGTTGGTGAAAGTTATGGACAAGTTGATAGCGTAAAAGACTTTCACGGCAAATTGCCAGACGACGCAAAAAATATTTTAAGAATTGCAAACGAAGCGGACGCGAAACATTATGAAGAAGTCGCCCAAAAATCGCGTGAAGCAGTCAAAATAACCGAAGAAATTGTGAAAAGACATGGGCTTGAAATGAATGTTGTAAACGCGGAGTATTCTTTTGATTTGTCAAAAGTCGTTATAGACTTTATCGCGGAAGATAGAGTCGAGTTTCGTGACCTTATAAAAGAACTAGTTGCAACCCTTAAAACAAGGATTGAACTTAAACAAATTGGCATTCGCGAACAAGCAAAAATCGTGGGCGGAATTGGAATTTGTGGGCGCCCTTGCTGTTGCAGTTCCTATTTGAAGGATTTTGAAAAGGTGTCCATAAAAATGGCAAAAGTTCAAGGACTTGCACTCAATCCACAAAAAATCAGCGGTGCGTGTGGAAGACTTATGTGTTGCCTTAGTTATGAAAACGAGTTTTATTCTAATATGTCAAAATCTATGCCAAAAGTTAATAGCGAAGTTGAGACAAAAGACGGGAAGGGCACGGTTGTTTATCAAAATATGTTAAAAGAAACCGTTTCAGTCAAATTTGTTGATAATGACGGCACAACATCAATAAAAGATTACAATTTAAAAGATATTAAGTTTAAGTCGCAAAATAAACCTACAACTGAGATTGTTCAAAATCCAGTTAAAGACGAAGATGTGACCAAAAAACAAACTCAAAATCAAGATATTTCAAAAAAAGACAAAAAATTATCAAAAGATTTGGCGAAAAATGACCGTTTTTCAAACAAAAAAGAAGAAAAATACGCTAAAAACCCAATAAAAAGTCAAGAAAATGACACGAAACCGACTAAAAATGATAAAAAAGTGAATTTTAAGCATAAAAAAACAAATGGAAAGAAATTTCATTCAAATAAACCAAATAAGGAATGATTGACTAAAAATGGATTCGTTTTTTATTAAAGACAACGAAAAATTGGAAGATTTGCTAATTGATAACTACAAAATTTTGCAAAGTAGTAAAAAATATCGATTTTCGCGAGATAGTGTCCTTTTAGCGGACTTTTGTGAGATAAAAAAGAGCGATTTTGTTGTAGATTTTTGCTCGGGATGTGGAATTGTCGCGTTTTTAGTTAAGATAAACAAAAATCCACAAAAAGTGGTCGGTCTTGAAATTGAAAGCGAATTTGTAGATATGGCGACTAGGTCTAAAATTTATAACAAATTAGAAAATATTGATTTTCTAAGTGGCGATGTGAAAGTGGCAACTAATTATTTTAAAAAAGGAAGTGTCGATGTCGTCACTTGCAATCCACCCTATTATAAAAACCTACCCCAAAACACAATTTGCCAAAATGAGCGCGCAAAGTACGAAGTGGATTTAGATTTAAAGAGTTTACTTAATAGTGCTAGTGACATTTTAAAGGCAAATGGAAAACTTTTTATGAGTTATCCAGCAAATAGGTTGCAAGAATTATGTGTTTTGGCAAAAGAAAATAACTTGTTTTTAAAAATTGTCAAATTTGTTAAAGAATCAAATAACAATCTTATTCTAGTTAAATTTGTTAAAAATGGGAAATATGGCGTAAAAGTTGAATAAATTACTAATGTTTAAAAAGTAAGAAAAATTGATTTTTTGTGCAAAAAAAATGATTTTGTTAAAAAAATAGGCAGAAGTGTAACAACTTTTGCTTATTTTATTTTGACATAAATTTACATAATAAATGTTTTTACATAAATCTACATAATAAACAACTTATAACTGTCCCTGCAAGGGTTGCAATTAGGGCACAAGGTACGGCGTAGAAAAGGCGTTTGACTTTGACTTGCGAAAGATAAAGCGTTGTAACATAAAAGACCGTGTCGCAACTTCCAACTATTACGCTTGCACATCTGCCGATGTAACTATCGACTCCATATGTTGTAAAGATGTCGTTTAAAATTGCAAGACTGCCGTTTCCTGAAAATGGTTTAAGGAGCACTAGTTCGCATAGTTCACTTGGAATGCCTATCAGATTAAAGGCGGGCGAAATAAAGTGGGCAATAAGAGATGCTAGTCCACTTATTCTAATAAACTGTACCATAATCATTATTGTGACAAGATAGGGAAAAATGCTAACAACAAGCGGGATACTTTGTTTTGCACCGCCTATGAATGAACTATAAACATTTACCTTTTTCATTTTTGCATAAACAAAAGTGAAAAGGATTAAAACGGGAAGAAGATATATACTCATTTGATTCCTTTATGCTTTGAAGGTTTTTGAGCCTTAATTTTAAAAATGCAATCTTTTGTGAGACTACTAAAAATTTTTAAAGTGATAAAAAGTGAAATGTTGATAAATGCAATCAAATATCTCATTTTTTTGTCTTCTTTTTTCTATATTTTTCGCATAGAAGAGCAAGCGCAATGCCTATTGCAGTCGTTAAAATTGCAGAAATAATGGTCGGAAGGATTATACTGCTTGCGTTTAAACTCCCCGCGGTTATTCTAAGCCCAATGACGGTCGTAGGCAAAATCTGCATTGATGTTGACGCAAAAATAATAAGCATCATCATTGGTCTATTTGCGTCGCCACTCCCGTCGTCAAGCCTTTTCATCGCGCGCATTCCAAGCGGAGTTGCGGCGCCTCCCATTCCTAAGATGTTGCAAGAAATATTCATACAAATAAGTTCATTTGTCGCTTCGTCCAAGTTTCCAAAAATCTTTCGTGTGACGGGTGTTAAAAATTTTGACAATTTTTTATTTATTCCGCTATCTTCCATAACTTGCAAAATACCGAGCCAGAC
>CAKVCH010000051.1 GCA_934725745.1 uncultured Clostridia bacterium
CAATGACGGCGTTCACGATTTGCACACACTAAATCAATTCGGCACAATCAATTGGAAAAAGGTCGCAAAACAACTTGCAAGCCTAGATAGAGACATATCTCTTGACTACGAAGTTCGCGTTTTACCAACGGCAGGAGAAGACGAAGAAAGCGTTTTAAAAATCGTTTACAATCAAGCGTGCGAACTAGAAAATCTAATTAAAAAAGAAAGAGAAAAATTAAAATAATTTTTTCTTTTAAAAAAAATTAAAAGGATAAAACAGGATGAATTTGATTGTTTTAGTAGATAAAAATCAAAATTTGTTGAATGCTAGAACGCTAGTAGACTTCCCTTCCGCGCAAGAAATTTTGGAAGAAAAGACGCTTAATTCAACAATTGTTTTTGATGAAAAGTCAAAAGATTTATCTTCCTTTTTCCCGCACACAAAACAAATCTTTTTTGACAAATCAAAGGAAAGCAAGTTGCCAGACATTTTTAGTCCGCTTGACTTAGAAGCTTTTGCTTACAATTTTAAAAAACTTTTTGAAAAAATAAACGGACTAAACGAAGAAAATGTTTTCCTTTTTGGGAATAGATTTTCTTTGTTTCTTTTGCCTTACACGAAAAAGGTTTTTCTTATTAGGCTCAACTTGTCCGCTGGCGAAACGGCATTCCCTGACCTACTTAATAGTTGCGACTTTAAACTGCTTCTTGGTGGAGAACCGCTATTATATGATGGTGAGCAATCGCACCTTTCCATCTTTGAAAATCTCACCGCCGAAAAGTATGTCCCATATATTAAAAAGAGCAAATTTAGTGATAAATAAAATTTAAAAAATGTTTATATAAAAAAACCACTAACCTTCTACAACAAAGGTATTATAAAAATACTATCTAACGCTATTTAGTCTTGTTATAAAAAACATTATTGTTACATAAAAATCATATAGGCACAAAATTTTTTATTCACGCAAAATTTTATTAAACTAAAAACATTTAATATTCTTTAAAAGTCTATAAACTCAAAAAATCATATTTTAAAAAAACCGATACATTTAATAACTTTATAGTTACAAAATGTATCGGTTCTTTTTATTTTTCCAATTCTTCTTCAAACGCTTTTCCGCTAGGCAAGTCCAGATTTTTCTCGCTATATAAATAATATTTTCCTTTTATTTCTTCATATGGCAAAGGCTTTACTTTTAATTTATTCTCGCCAGCGCGCTTGTTAAAAGTATAATAATCGCGTTCGCCTAAATTTTCCAATATTTTTGTTTTTTCTCTATTGTTTATCCTAACTTTCAAAACATCAGAATATAACGAATCCAAATAATAATCTATGTTTTCTTGTGGTGCAAGGCTTAAAATGCTGTTCATATTGAAATTCATATCTGCGTCAAAATATTGCTTGTAGGCGTTCGCCGAGTAAGACAACTGCCTAAAATTCTTTTTTACATCGTGTTTTAGCCTGTCAAAGTCGTCATCTCTAAAATAAATTTGAAATTTCAAAAATGACTCGCTGATTGAGTTGTTATAATTGTGTGCCATTTCGTTTGTAATGTACTTTTTTTCGTACAATTTATTTAGTATTCTATGTGCAAAAAGATTTGCTTCCGTTTCTAAAAGGTCAACACAATATATCTCTTGATCCAAACTTTTAACTTCGTCACGAGTCAAATCCTTTTTACTGTTGTATAATTTAATTTCATTTACCCTATTTTGAACTCTTCCAATTAGGCACGCGCAGTCAAAAGGCAAACCCTTGCGCATTTTATCAAGTTGCTGAAATTGATAAGAGTGGTAGGTCTCGTGTAAAATGTTAAACAAATAGCCGTATCCGTGCAAAGCGTCTTTTCGTGGGGTAGGCAAAATTGCTATTTCGTTTTTTCTTGAGAAACAAAGCATTTGAGTTCTATCCCTATTGATTAGCGGTCTTTTATAAACAATAACGCTTGGAGCAATTTTCAACTTTTGAGCAATTTTTTGATTAACTTCACTGCAAAGTGCTACAATTTCATTTTTTGGCAACTTGTAAAAATTTGGGTCGTCAAATCTTTTAATAACATCTCTAAATGTCATTTTATGATATTTTGTTTCTTTTACATCGTCCATTTTATAATCGCAATCGATAATCGTGTAATAAGTGAGCATAAGAGTTTCTAGTTTGTGCCCCTTATCTTTATCCATTGCTTCAATCAAATCTTTAGCGCGGTTTTGTTCTTCAATAGGCGCGTTTTTGTCAACTTTAATTTTTAGTAACATAAAAAAATCTTTCCTTTATGTTTTTATTCTACCACGCCTTCCCTAACTTTTCAACCCCCACTTGTTTTTTTTGACAACTAAACAAATGAAAACTTCTAAATAAACATAAAAAAATTGCTTTGATAAAAACATCAAAACAATTCTAAATGCAACTACATAAAAACTCTATGAGAGACTGTTCTCTTAAAAACGCGCATAAATTCGCCAAAAGACATTTACATAAATATTCTATAAGGGACTATCCCGTATGCGTGGACAACAAAAAGTGCAAATGCTAAATAACTTACGCCGATAGCATAGGCAATATATTTAAAAATAGTCCTATATTTTTCATTTTTTACTAAACTTAAAACTTCTGGTATTAAGAAAATTATTGCCCAGAAAAAGAAATAAATCAATCTCCCATACAAGTGTGGTTTGTGGCAAATAGCCGAGAAAAATTCAAACAAAATTGCACAGTAAAAGGTCGCAAGAAAAAAATCATATTTTGGCGACTTTTCTTTTCTAAAAAGAAAGGCTCTAAGAAAAGCCAAAAAGGCAAAAATAAGCGTAAACACCACAAGTTCAAGGATTCCAATAAGCGTCAAGTCTTGCACCCAAATATTTGTATCTTGTTTTGTGAAAAAACCTATTCCGCTGTTACTTAAAAAAGAGATAATTTGGCTCTCAAATATAATAAGCAACATAATTATTGCTGTCGAACCAATATAGAAAACAATATTGTTTTTCTTGTTTGTTAGTCGGTTTAAAAAATAGAATGGCAACATAATAAGGGCTGTATTATGGAAAAGTGTTGCGGTCACAATGCAAGCAAAATATGCAATTGGTTCTCTATCCCTTATAAATGTAAACGCAAGGACTACAAGCGCAATTGCAACCCCTTGCCTTAACTGGTCAAAACTTCTAAAATAGAATTCTATGGATACAAAAAAAAACATCGTCATAAGATAATTTGCAGACATTTTTTTTGCCGAATATAGAACGCTAAAAACGATAATTGAAGAACATACAATAAAAACAAAATAAATACCGTACTCGCCAAAGATGAAACTTCCTATCAAGTTCAAAAACTGAAAACCACTTTCAAATTTGTGCGCCCGACCTAAATTGCGGTCTAAATTTATCAAATTAAAATTGTTATAATAATTTGCCGTGTCATATCCGACCGTCCAAGCCCTAAGCCCAGGTAGGGCTATCAATAAAACAATTGCCAAAATTTTAAAGATAAGAAAGTAATTTTTCTCTTTTTTTGTCTTGTCAACATTTGGCAAAATCATTTTTTCACTTATGAAAAGCAAACCAAAAATCAACATCAAAAACGCAATATAGCCCATAATCAACTCCTATAATTGCTTTCTAATATCGACTTGTACTTTTCAACATTGTTATAATTTTTTGAAAACTCTATTGCTGATTTTGACATTTTTTCTATTTCTACTTCATTTAATAAAAGGTCAACAATCAAATCGCTTGCTTCTTCATTCGCGTCGTACAAAAGCCCTATTTTGTCGTTTAACAAATCCACCATTCCATCGGTTTTTGTAGAAATAATTGGAGTGCCTAATGATAACGATTCTAAGGCCGTCATTGGAGTCCCTTCAAATTTTGAAGTCAAAATCATCAATTTTGAATTTTTTATCATTGAAAAAGGATTGGACTTAAAGCCTAAAAATGAAACGACATTTTGCACGCCTTTGTCCACGGCGTATTTTTTTGTTTCTTCCAACTTGTCCCCGTCGCCAATTATTCCAAAAGTGACATTAGGCCTTTTTTGACAAACAAGTTTTGCAATATCAACTATTCTTAGCGGGTCTTTTTGCTCGGTTATTCTCCCGCAATAAACAATGTCAAAGCCTGCTTCTTCCTTTGAAGAATTTACCTTATCATTCAACTCTTTTAAAGAAATGATGTTTGGCAAAACTTCGCTAGTATTTTTTAATTTGTCTTTAAAAATAAAGTCGTTATACGCTGAATTTGACACCCAATAAATATGGCTAAACTTTTTTAAAACATTTAAAGCAACAATTGACCTTAAAGAAACCTTTTTCATTTTAGGGTGGTTAACATGCATATGTGATATGAGTTTGACATTTTTTATTTTTGACGCAAACAAACACGCCTTCAAGTCGTGGGCGTGTATAATGTCTGGGTTATAATCTTTAACTGCTTTTTTCAACTCTTTTTTTGATAGTTCTTTTAGTGAAATAAATTGAATGCCTTTCTCTTCAAGAGTCTTTTTAATGTCACCGTCAGGGGAGCAATAGACCATTTCGGCGTCTTTATCAAACATCTTTATAATTTGACAAACGACATTTTCTGCCCCTGAATACTTATTTGATGACAATAAATGTAAAACTTTCATAAAAACCCCCTTTTTCAAAGGTTACAAATCTTCATATATCTTATCTAGCTGGGCGGAAACGGCTTCAATTGAATAATCTTTTATTTTCTTTTTATTTGCAATGCTAAATTTCTTTTGCAAATCCTTATTTTGACATAATTCGACAATTTTTTCTTGATATTGCTTGTTATTTGTGACTTCGCATAAGAATCCATTTTCGCCATTTGATATTAAGTCGACATTCCCGCGAATTTTTGATGCTATAACAGGAAGGCCTATCGACATTGCTTCCATCATAGATTTACTCAGTCCTTCTCTAAAAGACGGCATAACAAAAACATCCGACGACGACAAAATTTCTGGAATATCCTTTCTAAATCCGAGCATTTTAACCCGATTTTCGAGCGAATTTTGCTTTATATAGTTAACATAATCTTCCTTTAAAGGTCCTTGTCCGCAAATGATATATTTAATCTTTTCATTTTTGATGTTTTTTATAACTTCTAAAAGCCTAAAAGTGTTTTTATTTTTATTGAGTTCGCCTATGCTAACAATAATAAAGTCGTCTTTATCAAATCCCAATTCTTCGCGAAATTTATTCCTATCAAAACTTTCTTTCACGCTGTAAGTTGAAAGGTCGACACCAATACCGTTTATCTTGTAGACATTTTTTGCGTGGAAGTTTTGGGCAGAAAGATAGTCTTCTTCATTTATTGTAACAAGGGCTGTTGTGTAGCGCGAATAATGTTTTTCAATTGGCTTATAGACCAATTTATTTACAAGTGGGCAACCACGGAAAAAGTGAAAGCCGTGAGCGGTGTAAATGCAAGGGATTTTAAATTTTTTTGCTAGTTTACGCCCCATAACCCC
>CAKVCH010000052.1 GCA_934725745.1 uncultured Clostridia bacterium
GTTATGATTTGCGCGAGTTTGGCTCTTTTTGTATGTAGTACATTTAACTTTTTATATGGCGTGAAAGCCTTTTTACTCGGAGTGTTTGGCATTATGCTTTATGCTCTTTTACTCTTTATGTTCCTTTTTGGAATCGCTCTTGCGAGTGGCAAAAAATTTGTTTATTCGGCAAAATACCTAGTGTATTTAGGTCTTGCCTTCTTTTTCTTTATGTGTGTTTTACACATTATTTTCACGGGCTTTAAGACAGAAAGTTATTCATACAGCGCCTATCTTCAAGCGTGTTTCCACTCTCTTTGGACACCTGGTGGAGCATTTATCGGACTATTTACTTTTCCATTTATGAGCCTTCTTCACGACATTGCTGGAATTGTAATTTATGGTATTGGGCTTATCATTTCAATTTACTTTATTTTGTCATATTTAGATGATTATAGAGAAAAGAAAAAAGACGAAAAAGTGGAACGCCCAGCCTACGAAACTTTCCATTTTGACTCCCAAGAAGTGGAGTATGTGAAACCTGAAAAGCAAGATGAAAGAATAGACGCTCAAATTAAGGAAATAAAAGAAGAAAAGCAAGAAGAAGTTATCGTTAAAGATGAAGAAGTATTAAAACAAGATAGGGCGAAGGAACTTTTGGGACTCAAAAAATATGACGAAGAAGAAAGTTCACCGCTAGAGAAAAAAGAGCCCGAAGAAAAAGTGATTTTCACCGAAAGGAAGCCACAAAATGCAACTTTTTCGTGGCAAAATAGGGGATTTCAAGAAGATAAGCCACAAAAGTTTGTATATAACGAAAGCAAGCCCATTAAGCAACCCGAAAACCCAGTTATAAAGGAAAATATTGAATATTTATCAACCATTCACGACTTGAATAATGTAAACGACAACCCTATCATTAACGCGGAAGACTATGAAGATTACAAAGAGAAAATGAAAGCATATAATGACAAGCAAAATAGTTTTTTGAGAAGAGACGATGAAGACACTAAAACTATTGCAAGTTATGACTCGGCTTTTGGTTTTAATCATACGCAAAATGACGAAAAGGAGAATGATTTATCTAGCAAAGAGAGCGGATTTAGCCCTTTAAATCCACAAAATTTTACTTCGCACAACGACAATTCGTTTGAAATTGAGCCAGAAAAGAACAGTTATGACGAAGTTGACGAATTTGATGATTTGTCTCCAATGGTTGACCTTGATAACATACAAGGGGAAGATTTTGATAAGAAATTTAGTCCGCTTAATCCAGCTAATTTCTCGTCTTACACGCCAGAGCAAAATAGTTATGAGAAAAGAGAACCTAATTTGTCAAATGACAATAGTGCGACCACCCAAAAATTTATGGACAATGACTACAAGAGCGCACAATCAAGCAATGTTGAAGAGAGTTTAGGAAGAAGTTTCAACTTAAATATCATAAACGGCACTGCGGGACAAGAAAAAACAAAGGAAATCGTGCCAGATTTTTCTTATCCAAATAGATATGTTAGACCTTCAATTGACCTTCTTAAAACCTATGTTAATGACTCCGAAGAAGATATGGAAAAACAAAGGCAAAATATCGAAATTTTGGAGACTGTTCTTAGCGAGTTTAAGATTCCAGCAAAGGTTGAGGCTGTTCGTCGCGGGGCGGCTGTTACTAGATATGAACTTCATATGCCTGTTGGTATTCCAGTTAGAAAAATACACGCGCACTCGTCAGATATTGCACTTGCACTTGCAGCGAAAAGCGATATAAGAATTGAAACACCAATCAAAGGAAAGAGCGCGGTTGGGATTGAAGTCCCTAACGATGTCGTTGACACGGTCGGGATGAAAGATATTATTGCGTCGCCACGCTTTATGGATTCAAAAGCGCCACTTACTTTTGCTCTTGGAAAGGATGTCGACGGCAATGTTTATTGTTGCAACCTAGATAAAATGCCACACCTTCTTGTCGCTGGTAGTACGGGAAGCGGTAAGTCTGTTTGCTTGAATGCTCTTATCTTGTCTCTTATGTTTAAGACAAGCCCAGAAGATTTGCGACTTATTTTGGTTGATCCTAAGAGAGTTGAGTTTGGTATATATAACGACCTTCCACATCTTCTTATGCCAAACGCAATAACCGAGCCAAAGAAAGCACTTAATGCGTTTGACTGGTTGATTGAAGAAATGGAAAGACGATTTGGAATTTTCCAAGAATGTTTTGTTAAAAACCTTGCTGAATACAACGCGCAACCAGAAGTTCTACAAGGGAAGATGCCTAAACTACCTTGCCTTGTTCTTATTGTCGACGAACTCGCTGACCTTGTTGTAACAACAAATAAAAAGGAACTTGAAGAAAGAATTATTCGTTTGACGCAAAAGGCAAGAGCGGCGGGTATTCACTTGATTTTGGCGACACAAAGACCAAGTGTCGACATCATTACTGGCAGTATTAAAATTAACTTGCCATCAAGAATTGCATTTGCGGTTACTAACTTTGTTGACTCAAAAACCATTCTTGACCAAGGCGGAGCAGAGAAACTTTTGGGACGCGGGGATATGCTTTATAAGTCGCGCGACGGCGAACCAGTGCGTGTTCAAGGATGTTTTGTTGATACACCAGAAGTTAAGGCGGTTGTGGATTTCATTCGTGAAAACAATCCTTGCCATTACGACCCAAATATTGAAAAGGTTATAAACAGCGAAGGGAATAGCGAAGGCGGTGGCGGATACACGGGTGGAAACGGAAGTTTGCCAGCAGTTGACAGCCTTATGCCAGACGCGCTTAAACTCGTGATTGAAAACGGGCAAGCATCAATTTCGCTTCTCCAAAGGCGTTTTGCAATAGGGTACCAAAGGTCGGCTAAAATTATCGACCAAATGGAAATGGCGGGCTTTATTTCAAGCAGTGACGGCAGTAAACCACGAACCGTTTATGTGACAATGCAAGATTATAACAAAATTTATGGAGATAATAATGCCTAACGAAAGAATAAAAATCGGCTTTATTTGCCTTGGGTGCGACAAAAATAGGGTGGATTTGGAAGATGTTATTTCAACTCTTCCAAAAGACCTTTTTGAGACTGTCGGCGACGAGAAACAAGCGGAACTAATTTTAATTAACACTTGCGCTTTTTTGAAAACGGCGAGAGATGAAGCAAAGTCGATTATAAAGGAAATGGGCGAGTTAAAGAAAACGGCTAAACTTAAAAAACTTGTTGTTATGGGATGCCTTCCACAACTTGAAAAGGAAAAGGTTTTAAAAGAATTTGACTATGTAGACGCTATTTTAGTGCCAGAAGATTATAAAAATGCAAAAAATATTATCTTTGACCTTTTAAAAATAAAAGTTGACAAAAAGAGAATCAATGAGACTGATAATTACGCAAGAAGCCTTACAACGCCTCTTCATTATGCCTATTTAAAAATCGCGGACGGATGTAATAATAGGTGCGCTTTTTGTAAGATTCCTTTTATTAAAGGCCCTTACAAATCGCGTAAAATAGTCGACCTTGTAAACGAAACAACAGCCCTTTGTGAAAAGGGAGTTAGAGAAATTATCCTTGTTGCGCAAGATGTAACGAACTTCGGTTTTGACACAGGGGAAAAGTTCGTCGATTTATTAAAAGCGCTATCTAAGATAAAAAAACTTGTTTGGATAAGACTACTTTATTGTTATCCAGATTTGATTGACGATAGCCTTATACAAGAAATCAAAAACAACCCCAAAATTGTTCATTACATTGATATGCCTTTGCAACACGCAAGCGACGCGGTTTTGCTTAATATGGCAAGGAAAAGTCGCAAAAAAGACATTGAAGAGTTGATTATAAAACTTAGGCGCGAGATTCCAGATATTAAAATCAGGTCAACTTTTATGGTCGGCTTCCCAGGTGAAACAGAGAAAGATTTTAAGGAACTTTGCAAATTTTTAAAGACCTATAAATTGGACAATGTGGGCTTCTTTAAGTATTCACGCGAAGAAGACACAAAGGCTTACGATATGGCAGCGCAAGTTCCAGAAAAGGTTAAAGACGAAAGACTCAAAAAAATCCAACTTTTGCAAGAAAAAATTGCAAATGCTAACAATAAAAAACTTCGCGGGCAGACATTTAAAGTTGTCGTTGATAAGGTTTACCGTGACGGAATATATGAAGCAAGACCATATTTCAGTGCGCCCGATGTTGACTTTTTAGTTTATTTTTCGTCTTATCGAAAGATTAACCCAGGATGTTTTGTCGATGTTACAATAGAAGATTTCAAAGACGGAATTTTTATTGCACAAAATGAAAAAAATAACACATATTAGTTTACTTTTATGTGTTTTTTTTATATACTTAGAGTGTATTTTGTGTTGAAAGACAAAAATTTAGGTTAAAAGACCCGTAAAATAATTTTTGACGAAATTTTTTAAACTTGTTTTTACTACCTAAATCAAGCGGGCTTAAAAGTTGTTTTAAACGCAAAATTAAATTTTTGCTAGATAAAAACTCGTTTAAATTGTGTTAAAAAGCAAAAATTAGGGCGGAGAATAAAGCGCAAAAAAGTTTTAAAAGGAAATAAAATGAATTTACCTAATAGAATTACTTTAATAAGGATAATTTTAATACCATTTATTATCTTTTTCTATTTGTCGGAAGGTTTCTTGTATGGCGGGAAAATGATTGCGACGGGGCTGTTTTTTGTGGGCATTGCAACCGACTTCTTTGACGGATATTTGGCAAGAAAAAGGGGAGAAATTACCGTACTTGGGACATTCCTTGACTCTATCGCGGACAAAATGTTTGTTATAACGACTCTTTTACTTATTGTCGCTGACGGTACAGTTGCGCAACCTTTTGGCGTGATTTTTGCGGTCATTATTATCGCAAGGGAACTTATGGTGAGCGCGCTAAGACAACTAGGCGCTAGTAAAAATGTTATTATTTCTGCTGACTATTTTGGCAAAGTTAAGGCAACATTCCAATTTGTAGCGCTATTCCTTTTTATGCTTTATAGTTTCTTAAACGAAAGAGCCGTTTTTGATGGCAACATCTTAAACATTTTATATTGGATTTGCTTTGCGGGGCTTGCGGTCACAACGATTTTAACCATTATGTCGGGTTGCCATTATTTGATTAAAAATAGACATCTTTTTTCTGAGACACAAGTCGATGTCGCAAAGAAAAATGACGAAGATGTGAAAGACGAAAAAGTTGAAGAGTTGACTAGCGATAAAAATGACGAAATAAAAGTTGCGAAAACAGACAAGGTTGCAACTAAAAAAGATGTTCAAGTAAAGAAAAAGACATCTTCAAAAAGTGTTAAAGGCAATTTAAAAAATAAAGAAAAGTAAATCGAAGATAGTCTTTAAAATATAAAAATATCTTAAAAATAGGCGATAAATTTAGCCTATTTTTTGTAGGCAAGGAGAATTATGAAAGTATCAATAA
>CAKVCH010000053.1 GCA_934725745.1 uncultured Clostridia bacterium
GCATTGTTCCTTTTCTTTTGCTCGTTTTAGTCTGATTTTTTTAAATCAAAAACTTTATAACTGCGCCACCTTTTGTTTGCGTCCACGCGATTTTGTTTGTCTCTGGAATGCCGTGAATAAAGGCGTTTATACCAATAAGTGTTGCGTTGTGTCCTACTATAACGACCGTTTTGTCTTTCTTTTTATCCTTTAAAATTTCTTTCATAGCGCCAAAAACTTGGTCAATGTAATCTTTGCAAGTTTGGAAGTTTTCGTTTTCGTAGTTGTATTTGAAAAAGAACTTTTTGTAGTCGTTTTCAAATTCTTCTTCCTTTTCAAGTGGCAAGGGAAGTCGGTCGTCAAGCCCTTTTAGGATGCGCAAGGGAACATTTCGCCCGCCGTTTAAAATGTTCGCAGTTTGTAACGCGCGCGTTTGTGGCGAAGAATAAATTGCGTCAAAATCTTCGTCTTTTAAAAATCTTTTTGTGTCCCTAACTTGCAAATGTCCGCGCCAAGTGAGTTTATCCGTTTTGAGACTGCTTTCTCCGTTTCTTACAAAAATAATTTTCATCTTTTTTCTCTTTTTGGGGCACGCCCCGTTTAAATTTTTTATTCTTTAAATAAAGCCAATTGTTAATTAGTTAGTGAAAAGTTGAATAAGTTGTTTTAAAAATTAAATGAAATACACAAAGGATGCAATTGTAATTTGGGCGATGTAGTAGAGCAAGTGGTTTATCACAATTAACTTTTTGTCCATAAGTTTTCCGCCAAAATACTGGGTGGACAAAACAAGGTCGGACAACAAAAACGCAACGAATCCGCCCGATAAAATGTACATAGGCAAACTTTTAACTATTATTCCAAGATAAATTGAGAGCGCCGTCGTGAAAAGCAAAACGAACGAATAGCAGTTTACAAAAGCGGTGAATTTTTCATAATTAAGTTTCATAACTTTTGTGGAAAGAAGCCAAATAAGGAAAGTTAAAAGGATTGTGCCTGCAAAAATTGCAATTAAAATATAAACTTTTGTTGTAAAAATGTTGATTTCGCCGATTGAAAACAAAATCATTGACGCGATGAAAAATAGGTGACCAACAAGAAAACTTGTCATTCCAGCGTACAAAAATTGGTCTTTATTAAAATTATAGACGACCTTTAAGTCAAGCAAAATGTCCCCAATAAGCCCGCACACAAGGCCTAAAACAAGCGCCGACGCACCATAAGCAAAGTAAGCGTTCAGCCCGATTTTTTGTGCTAAAAGAAGTAGTGATAGTGCAATAAAACAAAAGGACGCAACCGTTTTTGATAGGACTCCCGCAAGTCCACCTTTTGTTACGCGAAGATAAATAAAAATGCAAAGAGTAATCACGCAAACGATAATTCCTAAAATCAAAGTTAGCATATTTTTCTCCTTTTTTCTTTCTTATTTTTTGTTGTTATTCTTTTTCATTATAGATGTTTTTATTTCATTTTCAAAATGTTTTAAAGAGAATAAATGTCAAAAAAGACAATTTTTGCATATAAAAAAATAATTTTATGTTGAAAATGGGAGATGTTATGCAAAATAAAAAATTGAATGTTGCTATTGTGGGATATGGGAATATTGGGAAAGCGCTTGAAGAAATTTTGACGATGAAAGATAACTATAATCTTGTTGCTATTTTTTCCAGAAGGGATAACTTAAAAAGCGCGTTTGGCACAAGTATAGTAAATTTGAACCAGATAAACGACTACAAAGGCAAAATTGATATCGTGTTTTTGGCGCTTGGGAGTTTTAACGACATTGAAAAGTATGGACAAAAAATTGCAAGGAATTTCAACACCATTGACAGTTTTGACACGCATAGGAAACTAAAAAGATATATTTGCTCACTAGACAAAGTCGGCAAAAAGTTTAATACTGTGACTCTTTGTAGCTTTGGGTGGGACCCAGGGCTTATGAGTTTAATTAGAACCGTTTTTCAAGCAATTGACGGTGAGTCTCCCTGCGAAAGTTTTTGGGGAAAGGGCGTCAGCCAAGGTCACAGCGACGCCATAAGGCGAGTGGAAGGTGTTAGAAACGCCATTCAATACACTTTGCCAAATAAGGAAATTTTAAATAAATGTCGCTCGTCGTTTTATTTTTCGCCAACTGAAAAGGAAAAGCACAAAAGGGAATGTTTTATTTCGCTAAAAGACGGGGCAGATAAGGAAAAAATAGAAAAAGTAGTCAAGTCAATGCCTAACTACTTTTTAGGTTACGACACAATGGTCAATTTTGAAGATGAAAAGTCGATTTTAAAGCGCCAAACAAAGATGTCGCATAAGGGCTTCGTTTTTAAAAATTTCACCGCTTGTTCGCACCGCTTTCGCTTAAAATTTTATGTCTCGATGACAAGTAATCCACATTTTACAGCCATACTTATGATAATGGGCGCAAAAGCGGTTGCGCGACTTGTCGCGGATAAAAAATATGGTGCATATTCAATTTTGGATATTCCACCAAAATATTTTTGTAGTACGAGTAGCCCTTATGACCTTTTGTAGTTTTTTGCTCATTATAGCGAGCGGTTAAATATAGTCATAAAACAATATAAGTAATATTTTTTGAAATGTTTGTTTTAAGTAGATATATCTAAAATTTTAACCTTTTATTAAATATTTTTTTTGTTGAATTTAAACGCTAATTTAGTATGCGGTCATAAAAGTAAATTTATAATTCTATTTTTTAACATTTTTTGATGATTTTTTCTTATTTTCAACCATTTTTTCTATAAGTTTTCCCCCTTCGCACACTGGAATAATGAGCATTGAAAACATAAATACAAGTAGCCATTGAGTAAAGGAAAGATGTTGCATATCAAGAAGCACTGACAAGCCAGGCACAAGTGCAAAAAGGATAAAAACTGCGATTTCAAGCGTGAATGCGATGTTAATGAGCTTGTTTTTGAAAGGATTTTCACGGAAAATAGATTTAGAAGAATGGACATTGTACATATGGAAAAGTTGAATAAAGTTGATAGTCAAGAAAGCCATAGTAGTTGCTATTTTGTAACTTTCAAATCCATAGAAACCTATTATGTAAATTGCAAGAACGATAAGCGCTTGAAAGAGCCCTTGATAAGCAATTGATACACCAGTTATGCCTGACAAAATGCTTTTTTTCGGGTCGCGCGGTGGTCTATCCATAATGTCTTTTTCTGGCGGGTCGACGCCAAGTGCTATTGCGGGGAAGGTGTCGGTTATAAGGTTAATAAAAAGAATCTGAACGGCACTTAAAAATGGGTGTGTCGGGAAAAGAAGGGTTATGGCAAAAATTGCCAAAACTTCTGCGATGTTGCAACCGAGCAAAAATTGGATTGTTTTTTGGATGTTGCCAAAAATGCGCCTACCTTCTTCGACGGCAAGAACAATTGTCGCGAAGTTGTCGTCCGACAAAATCATACTTGCGACTTCTTTTGTCACATCCGTGCCAGTTTTGCCCATTCCGATTCCTATGTCGGCACTCTTTATGCTTGGCGCGTCGTTTACGCCGTCGCCCGTCATTGCGACAACCTTTCCAAGGCTCTTAAAAGCCCTAACAATTCTTACCTTGTGTTCTGGGCTAACCCTACAAAAAACGGAATATTTTGGGACTTCTTTTGTCAATTCTTCGTCCGAAAATTTGTCTAGAAAACTTCCGTTGACCACTTCTTTTGGGCTTTTTATCATCCCCAGTTCAAGCGCTATGGCAGTTGCCGTGTCTTTGTGGTCGCCTGTTATCATAATAGGTCGCATTCCCGCTCTTTTACACTTTTTTACTGCTCCGAAAACTTCTTTTTTAGGTGGGTCAATCATTCCGACAAGTCCAAGAAAAACAAGATCGCTTTCACTTATTTTCACGCCGTCATTTAGAACTTTGTAAGAAAGCCCCAAAACCCGTAAAGCGCCACAACCCATTTCGTAGTTGCGCGCTTTTAGTTTTTCAATGTCGCTAAGGGTAAGAGGTCGCACATTTTCGCCGTCTAAAATAAATTTGCATTTTTTTAGGAGTTCATCAAAAGCTCCCTTCGTGTACTGGACGCGCTTGCCGTCTACGATGTTTTCCGTGCTCATAAGTTTTCTAGCGGAGTCAAAAGGGAGCTCGTTTGTGCGTGAGATGTTTTCAAAGTTAAAGCCCGCGCGCTTTGCATAGTCTAGCATTGCAACTTCTGTAGCGTCGCCGATTGCTTTTCCGTCCTTAATGTAGGCGTTGTTGCAACAAGTCATACACCTTAGCATTTCTTTTTGAACATTGCTTTTTGGGTTTAAATTGTCGCTAATATTATTTGCGTCAAAACAAACCTTTTTAATTGTCATCTTATTTTCGGTTATGGTGCCCGTTTTGTCAGAGCAAATTATTTCGCAACAGCCAAGAGTCTCGACTGCGTGAAGTTTTTTTATGATAGCGTTTTTCTTAGCAAGGCGCACAACGCCGAGGGACAAAATAATCGTGACGACTGCGGGGAGACTCTCAGGAATCGCCGCGACCGCGATTGCGACCGCGGTCAAAAATGATTCGATAAACCCAATATGAACAAAGGCGACATCGACAATAAAAATTATTATAGCAATCGCAAGGACGATAAAAGTTATAATTTCACCTAAGCGGTTTAAACTTAGTTGAAGGGGCGTCTTTTCTTGCTTTTTCTCGCTTAGCATTGACGCGATTTTTCCAATTTCGGCGTCCTTTCCAGTCGCAACGACAACGCCTTTTCCTTTGCCATACTCGATTGTCGTCGACGAAAAACACATATTTTTTCTGTCGCCCATATGAGTCTTTTTAGGCAAAATTATCCCCGCTTGCTTGTCGACGGCGAGACTTTCGCCCGTCAAATTGGCTTCGTTGCACTTTAAACTGACACTTTCTAAAAGATAAATGTCCGCTGGAACAATGTCGCCCGCTTCAAGAAGAATAATGTCGCCGACAACTAGTTCGCTTGTTTTTACTTTAACTGGCGCGCCGTCGCGAATGACAAGGGAATAGGGTTGCGCCATATTTTTTAAACTTTCGAGCGCGTTTTCTGCTTTGAGTTCTTGCGTAAACCCAAGGGTGGCGTTAATTAAAACGATAACAAAAATAATTGTCGCGTCGATAAGTTCGGTTTGGCTTTGCTTGATTATTGAAAAAACAAAAGAAATGGCAGACGCACAAAGCAAAATTATAACCATTGTGTCACAAAATTGTTTTAAAAATTTGACGATTAAACTTTGCTTTTTTGCGCTTTCCAAGCGATTTGCACCGTTTTGTTCGAGCCTTTTTTGCGCGTCAAGGGACGATAGCCCGTTTTGACTCGTTTTGCACTCGACCAAGATTTGTCCAGCACTTTTTGTGTAATAATCTTGCATATATGCCACCTTTTTGGAATTTGTAAGTGTTTTCTTAATATGTTTATTTCTTTAAAGGTCGCAATATGAATGATA
>CAKVCH010000054.1 GCA_934725745.1 uncultured Clostridia bacterium
GTGTTAATGAAGTTGATTAACACATGTACTAATAAGGTGTATCTGGCAATTTCGTGTAATGATTAACTTCATTACACGATTTTGTTTAAAAGGGGGTGAAAACATTGGCATTTGTTACTGAAAACGGTTCTGTGCTTTTGAATCCAGCCGAAAAAGGGTTGAAGTACTCACTTGAGTTAAAGCATAAAAAAGCTTTGACTAACATGGGTAAAAGAAAAATGGATAAAAAAACTGGCAAGCAGAAGAAATTAACAAAAGAACAACTTGCTTACAGAGCTGGTTACTTAGCTCACCAAAAGGATAGTAATAAAGTGTTTAGATCTAAGCATCCAAGATACAAGAGAAAAACTGGTTAAAGGAGAATTTATATTTGAAAAGCAAAAGGTTTATACCTTGGGGGCGAACTTTGACAACCAAAGATAATTATTTAGGCAAACAAAAGACAAAGTCTTGCAAAACAAGACCCGTTGTAGTAGTTGATACAAATAATGAAGATTTAGCAGTTGTTCCCTTATCTTCAAAGAAAGGTGCTAATAGAACTGAGTTAAAAGGGTATAAAAATCCTAAGACTAAACAAAAGACATATTACAAGCACTATTTAGAAATCGAAGATAATGAAGGTCACCCAATTAGAGTTAATGAAAAGTTTAGAGAAAATCATAAAAATATGGATGTCTCTCGAGAACAAGTCTTAGATATTCGTCAAAAAATTTTAACACAAGCAAGAACTAAAGATAGGAATAAAAAATTGTTTGATAAATTTCATAGGAAAAAATAACAAAAAAAATGACCGTGCTAAGTGACGGTCGTGCTTATAAACAAAAGTTATAAGCCTTACACATATAATGTGCAGTTCATTAAGAACATTGTCATTATACCACTCCAAATATAAATGTCAACCCTTTATAACAAAAAAGTTTCGACGTCGAACAAAATTTGCGTTCGGTCTTATTCGGTTACAATTTAATAGACTATAAGCCCTATGAAACTAGTAATAGGCACACATTCAATAGTTTAAGTTGGGTATAAAAAGAAAAAGCCAATTAGTAAAAGAAAATAAAGGAGAATTAAAAAAAATGGCAAATAATGTAAAAAGAATGATTAGTGAAGACGGAGTCGTCTTGGAAAAAATTTTTAAAAAGGCAACCGACGCGTTTACTGCTTCGGACGGACGCACCATCGGAGCGCAACCAGATAGATATGTTTTAAAATGTATAAGCGGTGAAACCTTTTCTAAAGATACTGGTTTTGGCAACTCGACAGTGCTCGAATATAAAACTGATAAAGCGACCTTTGATAAATGTGTTGTGTACAGTCCTGTAAATGTTACATACGAGATGTCGAGCTTCGGCGTCAAAGCAGAGTCCGTCTTGCTAAAAAACTAATTAAAAGGAGATAAGATTTGGAAATTTTTAAAAATGTAATGCTAGTGCTTTTAGGAATGATTATCGCTGTCGGCGTCTTTTGCATTGTCGTCGCAATCGGTTGCGCGGTAAACGGCATTGGATTTGGACAACAGATAGCGCAATGGTTTGGCTCAAATTCAACGGAAACCGTTAAAGAAGCAATTGATGTCGCGTCCCACTTAATAGTTGGTTAATGTATGAAAAAAATATTTTTTTTAGTACTTATTATAGTTTTGGTAATATTATTTGGGACATTCCCCCTATCTATTCTTTCCAAAATCTTTGAGTATTTAGCAATTGCCCTTAAATGGCTTGCTAAAGTATTAAATTTATTTGGTTGGAATGGCATTATATAACAATTAAAGCACTATTAGACCCACTCCCTTTGTTTAATAGTGCTTTTTTAAATTTATTTAAAAGGAGAAAAAATGAAAACTTTAAAAATTATAGGTAATTGTTGCTTAGTTTTCCTTGCAGTTATTGCCCTATTTATTTCCATTGCCTATATTTACTATCGTTTTTTTATTAAAGATAAAACCGTCGGTGTTAATTATATAAGTGACCAGTTAGCTGTTGATGTTATAAAATCTGATGATTTATCTGAAGAAGAAAAATCAAAATACGACGAACGATGGTTTATGGAAATTAATTATTTTAGCAATAGTAAAAAGAACGGTATTATGTTACAAGAATTAAACTTTAATTATTTTACTGATTATACATTAACTTCTGACAAATATAGAGCAACGGGTATGCAATATGTAGGTGATTATAAGCATACACCTGTAAGAGTTAGTACGGAAAGTGAGTTAAATAATTATGTTTTTCCAGCATTTACCTATTATGATACTTGGGACGGAATTTCATATAACGGATATTATGGCAGTTATGCGAGTTTAAATTGCTTATTAAAACGCAGTACTTCTTTTACAATAAAACTTGACAACCGAGCTTTTGAAATCCAATTAGATAAATTTTGGACAAGAGAAAGTGGTTGGTGGATTTTTAAATCAGCAGAATCTTACTACTATACTTGGAGTGACTTGTTTGAGTCTGCAATGAAATCGGTCGTTAGCGCTAATGTTGGTTATGGTGATTATTATCTTGAAATGGATTTTAGTCAATTTTTCACAATAAAAGAATATGATTTAAAAAGTGGAAAATTAAAGGAAGACGATGTCACAAATATTATAAAAACATATGCACTTGTAAAAGTCCATTATGACGAAAATGGAGCAAAAAACAGCACACAATCTTTGTTTGGTAGTATTGAATGTAATCCCAAATACGATGTTGAAGATACAAAAATTGATACTACTTACTGGCAAGAGCGTATGGTTTATAACTTAACGGTAAAAGATTTTACTTATCGTTATAGTGATGTTTATAAAGGCTATTTTGCAAGTCTTAATTTAGACCTTAAAAAGATGTTTGCTGAGATGCCAAGGTCAAAAGTTAACATTTCTTTTAATCTACAATCACAGTATTTGATAGATAAAAAAATCAATGTTATAGGGTTTGACTATAATGGTTTAGAAGATTTTGAAATTGACACTTTGACTATTGTTGGTAAAAGTCAAACTTTCTATTTGCTAGAAAAGTCACTTTACAATACTAATTTACAAACACTTAAGTACTCCAGTGGAATCACTCTTGATTTTTCTGAAAATGCAACAAATAACGAGTATGTGGGGGTGGTCTTATGAAATGGTACACATATTTAATTTGCTTAATTTTAATTATAGCGGGCACTTTATGTGGCATTCAACTTTATCGTGAAGTTAAAGCGGAAAATTATGTTAATGGTTCAATTAACATTTCAAATAAGTTTAGTCAAGAAAGTTTTAGTTACTCTAGTACAAGCCTTGTATTTTATCACGATACATATGACGAAACAGACTCTTATACATTTGATAAAGAATTATTAAAAGTTGAAAATTTTAATGGTAACGAGAAAGAATATCAAATTGTGCTTAACGATTATGTATTACTTAATTCAGATATAAAAGCTGGCTCGGTTTTTTCTACAATTTCAATGGACTTTTATAACACTGACGGAGAAATCATTTGTTCCGCTACAATGCAAATATCTATTAAATTTTTAAGCAATAAAACACAACTGACTTTTATTACTAAAGGTCAAGATAATGCAAGTTTTCTTGAACAATATTTTAAAGATAACGGCATTAGATTAAAAGTTATAGAAATTTTATAAAAGGAGAAAATATGGAAACAAAAAAAGTTTTAGGTATTATTTTTAGTCTAATCTTCGTTGGCGCTTTTGCTTTTGTTCTATGTTGGGGTATTATAAACTTCAATAAAGTAAAGGACGGAATGTCTGGAACTGGTGTTTATACCAAAGAAGATATAAACAAATCCTATGAAGATGGTTATAATACTGCCCTTGCCGATAAAGAAGAATATACAAAACTTATTGCAGGTTATAGAGATACAATTACAACATTAAATGACAATATCTCACAACTTAATTCACAAGTTATTATTCTTCAAAATAACAACAAAGATTATTCAAACCAAATAGACAAGTTGAACACACAAAAATCTAGTCTTGAAACACAGGTAAATAATCTAACTACTATCAAAACAAATAACGAAACTACTATTGCAAGTTTAAATAATAAAATTACAAATTTACAAAAACAAGTAACTACTCTTACAAATAGTGGCGAAGATAAAGACGAGTTAATTGCTAATTTAAATAGTCAAATCGCGACATTACAAAACACAGTTGCACAACTTCAAGCAACTAACGATATGAATGTCGCGACAATTACTAGTCTTAACACTCAAATAACTAATCTTAATAGCCAAATAACCAATTTGACTGAACAAACTCAAAATTCACAAAGTCGAATAAACGCTTTAAACAATAAAATTAACGAGTTGCAAGCAAGCGTAACATATTATGAAAATTACATAAAGAGCCTAGAAAATGGCGAACAAGTCGTTGCAACATTCGAGTTTGACGGAAGTGTTTACAATATCCAAATTGTAAACAAAGGTTCAAAACTAAGTGTAATTGACCCAACAAGTACGACTTACAAAATCTTTAACGGCTGGACTGTCAACGGCGAACCTATTGATTTGAGCACCTATACATTTACTGCAAGTGTGAAAATCATTGCGGATGTTACTTATAAATATGATGTCAAATTTATGGCTGACGACACAGTTTATATCTCACAAATTATTGAAAAGAATGGTTGTGCAACTTTGCCTACTGCCCCATCAAAAGATGGTTATGAATTTGACGGCTGGTCAATAAATGGCGTTGATGTTCTTTCGGATATTACGACCACACAAGTGACTGAGAATACAACATATATTGCTGTATTTACAAAATTACATACAGTCAAATATATGTATGAAGACACTGTAAAATCAATGCAAACCATTAGAAATGGCGAGTTTTCAACTGCTCCAACGATTGAAAGTACAACTTATAAAGTTTTCAATGGCTGGAAAATAAACGACGACACCGTCACGCCTTCGACTTATAAAATTTATTCAGACACGACTTTTGTCGCGGACATTATATACAAATTTGATGTTAAATTTATGGTGGACGACACAGTTCATAACTCACAAATTATTGAAAAGAATAATTGTTCAACTTTACCTACTAACCCAACCAAAGAAGGTTATGAATTTGACGGGTGGTCTTTAAATGGTGTCGATGTTCTTTCAAATATTGCGACTACGCAAATTATTGAAAACACAACATATATTGCCGTATTTACAAAAATACATACAGTCAAATATATGTATGAAGACACTATAAAATCAACGCAAACTATTAGAAATGGCGAGTTTTCAACTGTGCCAACAATTGAAAGTACAACTTATAAGGTTTTAAATGGTTGGAAAATAAACGACGACACTGTCACGCCTTCGACTTATAAAATTTATTCAGACACGACTTTTGTCGCGGACATTATATACAAATTTGATGTTAAATT
>CAKVCH010000055.1 GCA_934725745.1 uncultured Clostridia bacterium
GGTAGACCCTGCGCAAAATGCAACATATTTAAAATCAACTTACTTAGATTATGTTTGGTCAAAAAATAGTTAAGTTAATTCAAAATTTTAAATAGGTTTAGAGTAAAAATTCTAATATTTAGGGGAAAGACATATACATTACTAGGTGGTGTATATGTTTTTTTTGTTTGATGAGATTTCTAAGATGAGTGGGCTTCCAATGGAGATGATAAACAAGGGATTTAGAATGATAAATTTCAGTAATCGTGCGGTATACATTGAAGGATACACGGCGCTTATTGATGCAGAGCCTAACGAAATTGGGGTTAAACTTAAAAAGGGCATAATTAAATTAAATGGTGACGACCTAAAAATAAAGAATATGAATCTTGACACGCTACTTGTAACGGGCGACATAAAGCAAATTGAAATGGGGTAGTTCTTTAAAAAAAATTTTTATCAAAAAATTAAAAAAATTAAAAAAATTAAAAAAATTAAAAAAATTTAAAAACAATTAAAATACACTTAAAAACTTTTAAAAACCTAAAAAACTAAGATAATTAAGAATGTTTTAACTTTATTAAAAAAATAAACTTGTTTTAAGGATAAAAGAGCCTTTTTGACATAAAAACCAATTTTCACAATTTTAAAAAAAATTGACAAAAATGAGATTTCTTAAAAGTAAAAGTTATTAACTTTAAAAGAAAAGAATGGAGCAAAAATGAACAAAACGCTATATCGTGTGACGGGGTTAAATTTTAAAAAGTTTCTAAGTGAACTTAAAAAGGCAAATCTCGTCATCTTACAACTTAGACGACTAGAATATAATCAATTTGAAATAATGGCCAATGACGAAAAGGCTTTTTTATCGCTATGTAAGAAATTTGGCTATAAGGTAGACGAAGTAAAACTTTCGCGCAAAGAGACTTTTTCTAGGCTTCTTAAAAGGAATTTTGTTTTTTGTCTTCTTGCTGTTTTTATTTGTGTGAGCCTACTTTTTTCGTCTAATTTTGTTTTTAAAGTAGAGATTTTTGGGTTAGAAAATGTCGAGCAAAGTGTAGTGCTTGATGTTTTAAGTAAAAATGGATATAATGTCGGCAAATTAAAAAGTCGTTACGATTTAGACAACATTGAGCCACTTCTTGTCACGAACATAGACAAAATCAGTTTTGCAACGGGCGTCATAAAGGGCAGTACGCTTATAATAAATGTTCACGAAAAGATTGATAATAGCCCATATATTTATGATTATCCGCCAATATTAGCACCTTTTGATTGTGTCATAAAAGAAATCATTTTTACATCGGGAACAGTGTGTGTCGCGCAAAACGAAACGGCAAAGGCGGGCGACATTATTGTTGCGCCATACATTGAAACAAAAGATTACAAACGACTTCCAATTCCTGCCAAAGCGCAAATAAAGGCGTATGTTGAGTTGAAAGAAAGCACAAAATTGGACGATAGTTCATTAAATGTGCAAAATTTGATTGAAGAAATGAAAAAAAAGTTGTATAATAATTTGTCTTGCAAAGTTGAATCGTTTTCTGTTACTGAAAATGCCATGCAAACAAGCGACTTTTTAACGGTTACTTTAAGCGGAATAATTGAATTTTAGTGAGCGTAAAGAGCGGTGCAAAATATTTAAGAAAAAAAACGAGTTAAGACAGGATAAAAGTATTTTGAACATAAAGCCCTATGGTTCATGGCTTAGAAAATGCAAGAAAAACAAAACAAAGGATTATTTTAAAAATGTTAGTTATAATTAACGATTATGCGTTATCAAAAAATTTCAAAAAACTTATTGGAAAACTTCTTAAAACTGCCAATAAGTATTCTAAGTTTAACCAAAGAAAGGTGCAAGTCGAGATTAGTTTTGTCGACAAAGAGCAAATTAGAACATTAAATAGGACGGAAAGAAAAATTGATAAAGAGACTGATGTTTTGTCTTTTCCAACTCTTAACTTAAAACCTTTACAAAAAATAAACATTAAGGATTACAAAGACGACATTGACCTTGAAACAAAGCACCTTATGTTAGGGGATATAATTATTTGCGAAGAAGTCGCAAGAAAAAACGCTGAAGAGTACGGGCATTCCTACGAAAGGGAACTTTGCTATCTTGTCGTTCATGGATTCTTGCACCTTTTAGGGTATGACCATATAGAAGAAGAGGACAAGAAAGTTATGCGTGCGCTTGAAGAAGCGGTCCTAAAAAAATACAAAATTACAAGGGAACAAAATGAAGATTAAGTGCGGGCTCGTAGGCGTAATTGGGCTCCCAAACGCGGGGAAAAGTAGTCTTGTTAACGCCCTTATTCAAGAAAAAGTCTCAATTGTTTCGCCAAAACCACAAACTACGCGAAATAATGTTTTAGGCATTTTGTCGACATCTGACGCGCAAATTGTTTTTGTTGACACTCCTGGGCTTAACAAATCTGACAGCGGACTTGGCGATTATATGCAAAAAAGTATAAAGGGCGCAGTAAGCGATGTAAGCGCAATTTGCCTTGTTGTGGATATAGTAAAAGGTGTTTCAAAAAAAGAGTTACAACTTATTGACAATTTTTATGCGTCAAAAACACCAGTTATTGTTGTTTTATCAAAAACCGACCTTGTTGATGACACGAAAATTGCAAAAACCCTAGAAAGTTTCATTCCAATTATAGATAAATGTGAAGTTGTACCTGTTTCTAGTTTGAAGCACAAGAATCTTGATACTTTACTTGAAGTTGTCAAAAAATATTTGCCAGAAGTGGACGCGGAAGAAAAACTTTTTGATGATGACTATTATACAGATAAACCTTTAAACTTTTTGGTGGCGGAAATTGTGCGTGAAAAGGCTCTTTACTTATTAAATGACGAAATTCCACACGGAATAGCGGTCAAAGTTGAAAGTTTTAAGGAAGATGACGACCTTTGTTTGATAGATTGCCTTATAGTTTGCGAAAAAGAATCGCACAAAGCAATTATTTTAGGCAAGCAAGGCGAAATGATTAAGAAAATAGGGCATAACGCTCGCGTGACCATTCAAAAAATAGTTCAAAAGAAGGTTGTTCTCAATTTGTTTGTAAAAGTTAAACGAAATTGGCAAAATAATTTGGAGTTTTTGGATAGTTTAGGTTATAATATTAAAGACCTATAAGAATATTCTTGTATTTTGTTCACATACTAAACTTAGTAAAGACTTGACTTTATCCACAATTTGCGAGTTAAAATGTGAATAACTTTTTCTAAAAAAGTTTTATAAATAAGCATTTTAGCCTAAAAAGTTGTAAATTTTGTGCCAAAATCAAATTTTTACTAAAAAAGGAGAAAAGTCTATGGAAGAAAAATCGACGGATATGCCAAATGTTAAACTGGGCAGAATTTGCGACGGGCTTTTTTATGGAACGGGGAATGTGGGCTACAAAGTTTTAGGAAGTTTGGTTAGTATGCCTGAAAAAGAATTTGAAAAATACGAATCTGACCTTGAAAATTTGTGTAAAAACGACGAAAACGAGCGTGAAATTTAAGGTTAATACCTTTGGAGCGTAAATTGAAAAACTGTTTAAAATTTTAGTAATTAAAAATAAATTTTGACAAAAAGTCAAAAGATAAGTTAATGTAAGTAAATATGGATACAATTGTAAAAGGCATTGTTTTAAAGACAAAGGACTATAAAGAAAATGACAAATTGCTAACAATTTTGACCTTAGAAGAAGGAAAAATTGTTGTGCGCGCAAAGGGCGTCAAAAAGGCGACTTCAAAAATGAAGGCTTTTTGTCAAGTTTTTTGTTTTGGCGAGTTTGAACTCGTTAGAAACAAGCCTTTTTTTATTTTGTCTGGCGTCAAATCAATCGACAATTTTTATAATGTTACAAGTGATTATGATAAATTTTCCTTATCTAGTTTGATTCCGCTTGTTTGCGATAAAATTTGTGTTGAAAACGAGATTTATAGCGGAGTTTTTGTGAGTGCAGTTAAAGCACTTAATTTAATAAATATTGACGCAGTCGACCCAAAACTTGCGGTTACAAAGTTCCTTCTTGACACACTTTTTTATGAAGGGTTTGAGTTTAATTTTTCTTGTTGCAACTCTTGTGAAAATCCTTTAAAAGAAAAGATTTTTATAGACCTAGACAGCGGAGAACTCGTGTGCGGAAGTTGCCTAAAAACAGGTAATTTTGTTGAAATTAGCAAGGGAATGTTGTCAAGTATAAAGATAATTTATGAGACGAGTTATGACAAGTTGCAGACGATTAAATTAGGGAATGTTTTACTTGAAAAGACCTTTTTCGCAATACTAAAGAATGTGGCAAATAGGTTTGAAATTAACTATAACTTGTTTAAAATATAGTGTCTTTTTAGATATGGTTAGATTTTAGCACTTTTTATAAAAATGTTTTTTGTGGTCAAAGTTTAAGTCTCTTTGACCTTTTTTATGTATTTTTAAAAGTAAAAAACAAAGATTTTTTATTGAGTAATTGCGGTTTTTTAGGTCAGAAATTGAATGTTTAAAAAAATATTTAAAAACTAAAAAAATCCAATCAATTTTTCTTGCCTTTATATTAAAAATAAGATAAAATCTACTTTTGTTATTTAAGGAGTATACTATGGAAAGTAAAAAATATGTTTACCTTTTCAGCGAAGGTAACGCAAAAATGAGAGAAATCCTAGGGGGCAAAGGAGCTAATTTGGCTGAAATGACCAATCTTCATCTTCCAGTTCCACAAGGGTTTACAATTTCTACCGAAGCGTGTACACAATATTACGAAGACGGAAAGAAAATAAATAAAGAAATCGAAAGCCAAATTATGGAATATATTGGCAAAATGGAACAAATTACAGGCAAAAAGTTTGGGGATAAAGAAAACCCACTTCTTGTTTCTGTTCGTAGCGGTGCAAGGGCAAGTATGCCTGGGATGATGGACACTATTTTGAACTTGGGACTTAACGAAGAAGTCGTTGAAATTTTGTCTAAAAAGTCAAACAATCCACGCTGGGCTTGGGATAGTTATAGAAGATTTATTCAAATGTACAGCGATGTTGTTATGGAAGTTGGCAAGAAATATTTTGAACAACTTATCGACAAAATGAAAGAAAGAAAGGGCGTCACACTTGACATTGAACTTGACGCAAACGACCTTAAAGAACTTGCAAGAGAGTTTAAAGCTGAATATAAGGAAAAAATCGGACAAGACTTCCCAGACGATCCAAAAGAACAACTTATGGGTGCAATTAAGGCTGTTTTCAGAAGTTGGGACAACCCAAGAGCCAACTATTATAGAATGCAAAACGACATACCTTACAGTTGGGGAACGGCTGTCAATGTTCAAATGATGGTTTTTGGCAATCTTGGCGACACAAGTGGTACAGGCGTTGCGTTTACTCGTGACCCAGCGAACGGCGAAAAACATC